>JBQTJZ010000058.1:0-5351 GCA_052386615.1 Methylophilaceae bacterium | reverse complement strand
GCGCACGGTCATTTTCATTCACTACAGGCCTAGTAGCGCCTTTAATTGTACGCACCGAACGGTCGGTATTTAAACCAAGAATGAGTTTGTCACCACGCTTTTTTGCGGCTTCCAGATAAGTCACATGCCCAGCATGCAACAAATCGAAACAGCCGTTGGTAAAGACGATTTTTTGCTGGTCTTTTTTCCAGCTCCCCACTTTTTGCAGTAATTGATTGAGGTCACAGATCTTATGTGCCTGCTCGTTGCCTTGTCGGCTAGTGAGCGCCTCCAACAAGTCCTCACGTGTAATAGGTACCGTCCCCACCCTGCCCACAACCACTCCTGCTGCTAGGTTCGCCAGTTGTAAACTTTCCAGTGGAGTAAGTTGATGGATCAACCCCGCAGCAAGCGTGGCAATGACCGTATCGCCTGCACCCGAAACGTCAAATACTTTTTGTGCGGTGGCGGGAATATGCTGTATGTGATCATCAACAAGCGTAATACCTTCTTCACCCCGCGTAACCGCCAAGAATGCTAGATTCAGACCATGCTTAAGGGTGACTGATTGAGCAATTAAATCGGGGTCGCTCGTGCTGGTATTGCAAGCTTCGGCAGTTTCTTTTTTGTTGGGGGTGAGTGCGGTCGCACCTTGATATTTACTGTAGTCACGACCTTTCGGATCAACTAAAACACGGATATTTTGTGCTTTGCACTGCGTGATAATTTGCTGACAAACACGCTCACTTAATAAGCCTTTGGCGTAATCTGAAAGTATCACAATTGCAGGATTTAAAGCCAACTGCACTTGGATCGCAACTAGCAATTGTGTGTTTTCTTGGGCGTTGTAAGCAGCCTGACTTTCCTGATCGAGCCGCATCATTTGCTGGTGTCCACTCAAAATGCGAGTTTTGGCGATGGTAGGGCGATTCTTTGAAACAATGACAGAGTTTGTGTCAATCCCAGATTCCGCCATCAGTTTTTTCAGCGTTGCTGCTTCTGTATCGGTGCCGAGACAACCGACAATATGGGTACGAATACCCAATAAAGCGAGGTTGGTTGCCACATTAGCCGCGCCACCAGCACGTTCGTTTTGTGTTTTCAGTAGCACAATCGGCACGGGAGCTTCGGGCGAGATGCGGCCAACTTCACCGATTAAATAGCGATCTAGCATGATATCGCCAATGACGAGTGCATGTTGGGGAAAGTGACCAAATTGTTTAACGGTGCTGAGTAAATTTTCTTGCATTGGGATGAAGAGGCTAGTCTGACTCTAAAATCTCGCACAAACAATGCCCAACAAAAATATGCGCTTCTTGAATACGTGCGGTCACGTTTGCGGGGATAATCAAATTGTAATCGCAAAGTGCTGTTAGCTTGCCGCCTGTGCCCCCTGTCAACCCCACCGTAGTCGCGCCGATTTGCTTGGCAGCTTCTATTGCCCGCACCACGTTGGCACTATTGCCGCTGGTGGTGATGCCAATTACCAAATCTTCCGGCCGACATAGTGCTTCGATTTGGCGCGCAAAGATGTAATCGTAACCGTAATCATTGCCTACGGAAGTGAGAATAGAAGTGTCTGTGGTGAGCGCAATGGCGGGCATGCCCTTACGCTCTTTTTTGAAGCGCCCGACAATTTCGGCGGCGATATGCTGGCTATCTGCCGCACTACCGCCATTCCCCATCAGCAATATTTTCCCACCATTTTGTATGCAAGTTTGCAACCTAATACCGACACTGCAGATGAGTGGAAACAGGGGCTCAAGCGTGTTAAACATCACCATGTGGGCGGCATGCTCGCCCTTTAAATACTCAATATATTTCATTAGCAGTATTTGTCCTCTTGCATCAAATAGTTTTGCACATAATCTTTTACCCCTTCTTCTAGGCTGTGAAAAGCCTTTTGATAGCCGGCCGCGCGTAGTTTTTCCATGGGGGCTTCGGTAAAATATTGATATTTTCCACGCAAATCTTCTGGCATGTCGATGTAGGTAATATGTGGTTCGCGCGCCATGCTCACCATCACCGCAGTAGCTAAATCTTTGAAGCTACGCGCTTTGCCGGTGCCTATGTTGTAAATAGCGTTTGGGGCTGGTTTATTACTTAAAGCCCTGTCAAAAAAGTAGCAGACAATTTCGGCGGCATCTTTTACGTAAACAAAGTCACGCACTTGCATGCCGTCGGCTACCCCTTCTTTTGTGCCTTTGAACAGCTTCATGGTGCCAGTTTCGCTAACCTGGTTAAAAGTGTGAAACGCTACGCTGGCCATACGTTCTTTGTGATATTCATTGGGGCCATACACGTTAAAAAACTTGAACCCGCTCCAACTAGGTGGGGCAGGCTTTTCTTCAGCAATCTGGCGCATAACCCATTGGTCAAAGAAATGTTTGGAATAACCATAGCCATTCAATGGTCGTAATTGATCGATAGTGGCATCGTCATAGCCTTCACTACCATCGCCATAGGTGGCTGCTGAACTAGCATAGAAAAAGGGTACTTTATTAATAGTGCACCATGTCCATAGGTCTTGCGAATAATGAATATTGTCGGTAATCAGCTTGTTAAAATCACGCTCGGTTGTTGCACTAATTGCTCCCATATGAACCACAGCGCTGACATCATCATTACCATCTAACCAATCAAACAGCTGGTCTTTATCAAGATATTCCGCATACTGGCGATGCACAAGGTTTTGCCATTGCTCAGGCTGAGAAATATGATCTACAATCACAAGATCATCGCGACCAAGCTTGGTATTGAGATGCCAAGCAATCATGCTACCAATCATGCCTGCACCGCCAGTGACAACTATCATAAATCCATTCTTTGAGCGAATCGCGGCGTCGCGTGCTCGCCTATTCCTTGGCTATATATAACATATGTCTTGGTCATTCGTTCCGCGTCTCCTTGCGCTTCATCTCACAGAATGAATTTATCGTTGAGGTGCATTATAGCGCTTATTGATGGGCGCCTAAAGCTTTTGCATGCGTAGCGGTGTTTTGCGCTATCTGTTTTGCGGCTTCCGTGTCCCATTCCTCGCTCACCCAGCCTTGCAAGTTTTCCAGCGTAATTTGTGTCATGGCGTGTATCCACGCATCGTTCTCATTCAGCGCAGAGATATAGTTGTATTCGCCGCCACCGTTGCTTTGAAATAGGTGCTTACCTTCTATCGCAATTTCTTCCAGTGTTTCCAAGCAATCGCTACTAAAACCTGGGCAGATGACGTCCACGCGCTTGGTTTTGGCTTTGCCTAAATCTTGCAACGTGCTGGTAAGGTAAGGTTTAAGCCATTCTTGCTTGCCAAAACGTGATTGGAACGCAACTTGATACTGTTCTTTGCGTAAACCGAGCTGCTCAGCCAAAAGCCGCGCGGTTTTGTGACATTCACAATGGTAGGGGTCGCCCTTGGTCAGATGAAATTTGGGCACGCCGTGAAAGCTCATAATAAGTTTTTCCCCTTTCTCAAAATTAAGACGCCCCTCTATCCTCCAATGTTCATTTGCGCTGGTGGCGAGTGCCCTAATGTAAGCAGGGTGATCATGATAATGGCGTATGGTGCGAATGGCTGGCACGTTGCGCATTTTTAACAGTGTTTTCCAAACCGCATCTAGGCTGGCCGTAGTGCTACTGGCAGCGTATTGCGGATAAAGCGGAAATACGAGAACTTTATTACAGTGCTGTGTTTTTAATTTTTCAATCGCACTTTTTATGCTGGGGTTGCCGTAGCTCATGCCAAGTTCTACCACAAAGGGAGATTTGATTTTTTGCGCCAAAAAGCCGCGCAACAATTGTGTTTGCTTTTGTGCGTGAACGAGCAGGGGAGAGCCTGTTGGTGTCCATATTTGTGCGTATTTCTCGGCTGATTTCTTAGGGCGCACCAGCAAAATAATGCCATGCAAAATCCACCACCAAATAAAACGGGGAATTTCTACAACTCTAGTGTCACTTAAAAACTGTTTTAGATACGGCCGCAACGCCTTTGCTGTAGGCGCATCTGGCGTGCCAAGATTAGCCAGCAAAATACCGACTTTGAGTTGGTCGCCGTGGGAATAGGGTGGTTCAGGGTGGTAATAAGTCATAAAATGCTATCAAGTAAGCTTTTGTGCTAAAAGCGCTATAGAGTCTCGGTGTTTATTAATGACTTTATCCATTTTATCAGTGCCGGCATTGTCTGGAAGAGATCGAGTCATTTCATCATTAATCTCAATTAATTTTTTCTCTAGAGCAGAGTAATTTTTATGTAGCTCATTTAATTTTTTATAATCATTGTCAGGAATTTTTTTATTGTCAGATTTCCGTCCAATAAAAGCACCAATCCGAACACCAATGTAAAGAACTCTAGCTTGAATATAGCCGCACCCACCATCCCGGCAAGCCTGATAAAACATTTTGTCTGCATCTTTTCGACTCACAGTAGAGTCTGCCTCGCAAGCGACATCGTGAACTATAGATGCCATCCTGTAATCGTCCGTGTAAGGGCTACCAATAAGTGACCATAGTGCTCTAGGTATACTCGCGCCATTGATTATTGAGCCATTTGGGGCTTTCCACTCACATTTATCATGAGTGTAGCTAAAACCTCCTATCAACTTCATATCTCTATCCATATCTTTTTTATCTGCAATCCATTCAGTTTTAGGATTGCCAGAAAATTTTGTTAAGTCCATCATTTTCTCCAAAAAATTAGATAAAATTGCTTATTTAGATAGTGCATTCGAAAGTAATTTCGCCGTCACATCCACAATCGGAATGACTCGTTCGTAAGCCATCCTGGTTGGACCAATTACGCCCAGTGTGCCCACCACTTGACCATCTACTTCATAAGGCGAGGTAACCATACTACACTCATCCAGTGGGCTGTAGCCACTTTCGCCACCAATAAAAATCTGCACACCTTCCGCTTTTTGGCTATTGTCTAGCAATTGCATGAGTGAAGTGCGGCGCTCGAATACTTCAAACAACTTACGCAGTGTCGCCACATTGGTGGTGAGGTCATCCACTTGCAACAGATTACGTTCACCCGAGATCACCACATTGTCATAATCGTTCGTCATTACTTGTCCGCTTGCATCCAGCGCAGCAGACATCAGACGGCTAATATCTGCCTGCATTTGTTTCAACTCACTATAGAGTTTTTGTTGCGCTTCTTCAAACGTTTGCCCAACGTAGTGCGCATTGAAATAATTGCTGGCTTGTGTGAGCTCCGAGGCAGAATAGGGCTGATCACTAATAATGATGCGGTTTTGTACATTGCCATCGTTAGTGACGATAATGACCAGTATGCGCTTTTCAGAAAGTTGCATGAATTCCAAATGCTTAAAGATTAATGCGCTACGTTTGGGTATCAGCACCACCCCTGCAAATTGAGTTAA
>JBQTJZ010000057.1:0-12030 GCA_052386615.1 Methylophilaceae bacterium | reverse complement strand
TCACTATCCAGTGCAGACGTGGCTTCATCTAATAATAGGATAGGCGCATTTTTCAATATAGCGCGGGCAATGGCGATACGCTGACGCTGACCACCAGAGAGACGCACCCCCCTATCACCGATTTCGTTTTGCAAACCCAATGGCAACTGCTCGATAAACTCCCATGCATGGGCCGCTGTGGCGGCAGCGATTACTTCTGCCTCGCTTGCCTCTCTTAATGCACCATACGCGATATTATTAAAAACCGTATCGTTAAATAGAATAATGTCTTGGCTTACCAAGGCGTATTGTGCGCGTAAATCCTTTAAAGCGAGCGCGCGAATGTCTACGCCATCCAGTAATATAAGTCCTTGCTGTAGTTCATAAAAACGTGGCAACAAATTCACTAATGAGGTTTTACCACCCCCCGATCGACCTACCAGCGCCACTTTTTCACCCGGCTTAACGCTAAAACTCAGATTATCAAGTGCTGGTCGTTTGGCGCCTTCGTAGCGCAAGGTCACATTTCTAAACTCAATTTCTCCTCGTGCACGGGTTAATTGAGCATCGCCATCATCACGCTCTGCTGGCGTATCAATGACATCAAACACACTTTGTGCCGCTGCTAAACCAATCTGAAAATCCTCATTCGCAGATGTGATATGTTTAATGGGCGCAATAAGCATAAGTAAAGCCCCGATAAACGCAGCAAACTCACCTACAGTGAAGCGCCCCAAGGCGTAGTACACTACAAGCCCTAAAGCGAACGCTGCCAATATCTCTATCACAAAACTACTTAACCCAGCGATGCGCGCAGTACGTAATTCCAAATCTCTATTTTTCACCACCACGTGCGAGAAACGCTGGTTTTCATAATCCTGCGCACCAAATATTTTTACAATACGCTGCCCAGAAATCGCCTCTTCAGAGACTTTAGTCATTTCACCCACGGCCAACTGCACTTTCTTTGCATTCGCGCGCAATTGAGGGGAGGTTTTACTTAAATACAGCACCATCAAGGGGGCAACCAATGCAAATATCAATGTCAGCCGCCAATCAAGATAAAGCATATAGCCCACCAATCCAATGAGCGTTAATACATCTCTTAACACATTCATAGAAGTGCGCGTACACACCGTTGAAAGCCGCTCTGCGTCATAAGTCAGCTTGGAAACCAGCACGCCGGTAGATTGTGCATCAAAATAACTCACCGACAATTGCATCAGTTTCTCAAAAGCTTGTCTTCTAATGGTTTCTACCACACGACGCGCTATCCAGCGAATACTGTACATCGACGCAAAACCTGCCAACCCACGAATTGCCATTAGCCCGAACAGCATAAATGGTAACAAGGTTATTTGATTAGTCGACTGATTGACAAAGCCTTCATCGGTCACTTTTTTAATCAATGCCAAAAATCCAGTGTTGCTGAGTGAAAGCACTGCGGTAGAAAAAACGGTTATGGCAAACACATACTTGTGCCGCCATGCATAGCGAAAGATTCGCAAAAACAATGCTTTAGCATTGTGAACTTGCGGCTGATGTTGTTTTTTGCGAGAAGATTCCGACATTACAAAAGCGTCGAAAAAAAGGCCGCCAATAAAAGGGGGTTAATTGTCAGTCCCAATTTGCGTGGCAAAAGTAATATGCGTGTAATTTGCAACGCGGGCAGCTTCCATCACATTCACCACCGATTGATGCGTAGATTTTGCATCTGCATTAATCACGATGGTTGGATCTTTCCCACTACCCGCCGCTTTAGTTAACGCATTGGCGATTTCACTGACATTATCGCCTGGCACCTCAGTATTGTTGACCATGTAACGTCCTGTTGCATCGACATCTACCGTAATCACCAATGGTTTATCTTGTGGGCTATTGGCCTCGGCAGTCGGCAAATTAATTTGCAACTCACTGGTACGGGAAAAGGTCGCGCTTACCACCAAAAAGATAATAATCACCAACAAAACGTCGATTAAAGGCACGAGATTCATCTCGAGCTCTTCATTACGTTTACCACGTTGAAAATTCATAGTTAATATTCCGAAAGAATAGTCTAGCGTTCGTTGTGAATGATTTCAACCAGTTTGATAGCCTGTTGCTCCATATCGACCAGCAAGCCATCCACTTTGCTGCGAAAATAGCGATAGGCAATCATGGCTGGGACCGCAACGATAATTCCCGCTGCCGTGTTGTAAAGTGCCACTGAAATGCCGCGCGCAAATTGCGCCACATCATGACCACTGTTGGTGAACGAACCAAACAACTCTACCATACCAATCACCGTACCAAGCAAGCCCAACAACGGTGAAACCGTAGCAATGGTGCCCAGCGTAGGTAAGTAGCGTTCTAGCTTATGCGCCACCGCACGCCCGGTTTCTTCAATCGCTTCTTTGGTAATCTCTCGTGAACTTTTCGCACTGGCAAGCGCACTGGCAAACACTTCACCCAGTAAAGAGTGTTTTTCTAATTTGGCAAGCGTTTCATTAGTGACGCCGCCCTGCCCATACCATTTTTGTACTTCTGGCAATAGATTACTAGGGGCAACCACCTCACTACGCAGCGCCCAAGAGCGCTCCCCCATTATCGCCAGCGCAATAATCGAAGCAATAATTAACGGCCAGATCGGCCATCCAGCGGCCAGTATAATTTCCCACACGATGCGTGCTCCTTAAATGAAACTATTCGAACAAAATTAAACATACTTAACTAGCGCTACTTTAGCCTAGAAGCGACCTTGTCGGCAAGTTTTTATCAAAATTTGTCGTGCCAGTACTTAGGATTTAGCTTGCGCCAAGCGTAAACCGGGTTAGAGGATAATGACGAAAAATGAATGATGATTGCGCCGTCGCGATCACTGCGGTGCAAAACCGCTCCGTTTTCTGCGTAACGGTTCTCCACCAAAGCCTTGGGGTGTTTAAAACGATTGAGATAGCCTACCGTAAAAATCGTATGTTGTGCCCCCACCGCTGCTACGAAATCGATGCTGGAAGAGGTTTTGCTACCATGGTGTGGTGCAAGCAATACATCACTCGCCAGTTGATCGTACTTTGTTGCTAACAGTGCAATTTCTGCCTGTTTTTCAATATCTCCGGTAAGTAAAACAGATCCATGGCGACTGGTCACCTTTACCACGCAACTCCTATTATTATCTTTGATATCTCCATGCTGATAGCTTTCTAGCGCTGGATACAGCATCTCAAAGCGAACAGCATCCCAAGTCCAGGTTTTCCCCGAAAAACATCTGAGTTGGGTTGGTTTTGATTGCATTATTTCTGCGCTAGCAAACGAACTTGCCAGCCATGACACTGGCATTTGTGACAATATTGAAGCTATCCCGCCACTATGATCAATATCATCATGGCTAATGACTGCTCCATCTAATTTTTTGATGCCTTCGCCTCGTAAAAAAGGCATGATGATTCTGCTTCCAGCATCACTCTGTTTGGAGTAACTCGGCCCAGCGTCGTATAACATCGCGTGCTTTGCGGTTTGCACCAGCACTGCTAACCCTTGCCCAACATCAAGTACAGTGACCTTCATTTCCCCTTGCTTAAGCTTAGACGGGTTTACAAACAGCATCGGTAGCAACAATATCAAGCCTAGCCAGCGTTGCGGAAAGCCGCGTGGCAAAAGTAGGCACAGCGCACCCGCTATGGCCAAACCTATCGTCCATACGGGCGCAGCCGCTTGTTGCCAAGTGGCCATTGGCGAACGCGCCAGCCAATCAAGACCCTGCATGCAAAGTTCCAGCACGATGTGTGACGCATGCAAGATAAAATCAAGTGGTAATAGGCTGCCCAAAATGGCGAGCGGCACCACGATTAAGCTGATGATAGGAATAGCGAGCGCATTCGCCACAGGCGAGATCATAGACGCTTGTCCAAACATCAGGATCAGCAAAGGTAGCAAGCCTAGCGTAATCGCCCACTGCGTGTTGATCGCTTCTCTCAGCCAATGTCTTAGTGCTAATCGATTCACGGTAACATAAGCTATCAGCGCAACCGCAGAGAACGACAACCAGAAACCTGGCGCGATGACTGCCCAAGGATCAAGTACCACTACAGCCAATAAAGCAGTGGCTAACACGCGTGAAATAGGGACTTGCTTACCTAGAAAGAGTGCAACCGCAAAAGTTGCTAGCATGTAAAGTGTGCGCTGCGTAGGCACTGAAAATCCAGCCAGACAGGCATAGGTTAGTGCGGCTAATGCACCGCCTATCGTTGCCGCTTGCTGTGTAGGTAGTCTCATCACCAAACCGGGGTTGCGGCGCCACACAAACGCCAGCGCGCCAAACACCAAGCCAGCCAGCATGGTGATATGCAACCCGGAAATACTCATTAAGTGAATCGTGCCCGTACGCAAATATATGTTCCAATTTTCTCGGCTAATCTGGCTATCATCGCCTATAACTAAGGCGCGAATAACCCCCGCGTAAGGTTGATTAACCAATGCTTGCGTAATACGCTGACCTATTTTCGCACGGCAATATTCCACCACATAGCCTGGTTTTAATAAAAAACCTTGTCGCCACACCAAGTTATCCAGCTTCTGGTAACCGCTTTTATTTCGTATCGTACCCGTAGCACGGCTATTCTGTGCCAATGCCCAAGCCTCAAAATCAAAACCATGCGGATTATAGGTGGTATGTGGGCGTTTAAGGCGCACGGTCCATTGCCAGCGTTGCCCTGCTTGAAACTTGGTGATGAATGGAAAATCGAATGGATGCCGTTTAGCTTTGCTGTCTGACATGGCTGAATCATGATAATAATTCAGTGAGATATGCTTCGGGACTACTGCTCCTGGGGTAATGACACTTTCCACATCAAACTGAAAGCGCTCCCCACGTTCGGTGGCCTCAGGTAGAGTCGCTATTACACCGATCAGTTCGATTTTTTGCTGCTCCCACTCGCGTGGAAGTTCGTCACTTAAACGAATCGTGGCAACAATGGTCGCATAAAAAAATCCGAATAATGCCGCAAAAATAAAAAGGTTGCATTGACGTGCAATATGCGAAAATCTGCAACGACTTTGATTCCCCTTTAAAACCAGAATAGTGGCAGGCGCCAATATTAAAGCAAAGATGAGCGAGGGTAGTACGGGTTGCTGCTGTAACAGCCAAGCTCCAAACACAAAGCCTAGCGCAATTATTATCATGCGTTAGGCTTTAATTGAAACCAACTTACCATCCACCAACTGATATTGGCGTTGCATTTTCGCCGCCAAGCTTAGGTCATGGGTTACCACGACTAAACTGGTATTTAGGCTTGCGTTGATTTCCAGCAATAAATCGAACACCTGATTAGCCGTGACACGATCTAGATTACCTGTCGGTTCATCCGCCAATATACAGGCGGGCTCTGTTACCAGCGCGCGTGCAAGCGCGGCTCGCTGGCGCTCTCCGCCGGAAAGTTCGCCTGGCATATGCTCTAGCCGATGTGCCAAGCCCACCCTGCTAAGTATACTGCGTGATGCAACAAGGGCTTGTTCACGCGGTGTACGGCGAATAAGCAAGGGCATGGCAACATTTTCGATTGCAGTGAATTCTGGGAGTAAATGATGAAACTGGTACACAAAACCCAGTGATTGATTACGAATTTCGCCTTTTTTGCGTTCACTCAAGCCGCTCAAATTGTGGCCTAATAGCTCAATTTTTCCACCGCTGGGCGCATCCAATCCGCCTAGCAAGTGCAACAAAGTACTTTTACCTGAGCCAGACGCGCCAACGATGGCGATTTGTTCCCCTTTATTGACGTTAAAATCAATACCGCTTAATACAGCGACATCCAGCCCAGAATAGGTTTTGCTCAGTTGCTGGCAGGCGATAATACTACTCATACCTTAATGCCTCTGCAGGATTGATTTTAGCCGCCTTGTAGCTTGGGTAGAGGGTAGCAAACAGGCTTAATATGAATGACATGAGCACAATAGTGCTTACATCATTCCAGTCTAGTTTTGAGGGTAAATCGCTGATGTAATACACATCTTTTGCTAAAAACTGCACGTGAAACACACGTTCTAAAAACGGCACAATAACGTCAATATTAAGCGCAACAATAATCCCGAGCAGCGCGCCAACCAGCGTGCCAATAATACCAATCAGCGCACCTTGAATAATAAAAATCTGCATAATACTGCGTGGGCTTGCCCCTAAGGTGCGCATAATGGCAATGTCGGCACGTTTATCTGTCACCGCCATCACTAGAGTCGATACAATATTAAACGCGGCTACTGCAACAATCAGTGTGAGAATAATAAACATCACCCGCTTTTCTAACTGCACCGCTTTAAAAAAATTAGCATGCTGCTGCGTCCAATCGCTAACAAAATATTGCCCCGATGGATTGAGTTTTGAACTAAGCTGTAAAGCCATAGTTGGCGCATCAAACAAATCATTCAGCTTTAAGCGCAAACCGGAAACTTTGTCGCCCATGCGGTAAAGTTTGGCAGCATCGTCCATATGAATCAGCGCAAGCCCTGCATCATACTCATACATACCAATTTGAAATAATCCCACCACCTTAAATTGTTTGATACGCGGCACCATGCCCGTGGGGGTAAATTGACCTTGTGGTGCCATGAGGACTACTTTTTCACCAATGCCCACACCAAGTAATTGCGCTAAATCTGCCCCCAACACAATATTAAACTCGCCCGCACGCAATCCATGCAAGCTACCTGTCTTCATGCTTTTACCGATATCCGCAACCTTGTCTTCTTCACTCGGCAACACGCCTCGCACTAGGGCCCCCTGCACTGCTTGGTCGTAACTAAGCATGCCTTGCGCCATCACGTAAGGTGCACTGGCTAACACACTAGGCTCTGTTTTAACTTGCTGCGCTAGTTGCTGCCACTGTGAAAGCCGATTGTTAAGTTCGGTAATTTCAATGTGTGAAGCTACGCCTAAAATACGCGTGCGTAACTCGGCTTGAAAACCGTTCATCACCGATAGCACCACGATTAAAGCAGCCACCCCCAGCGCAATGCCTAGCATGCTGGTGAGTGAAATAAATGAAATGAAATGGTTTTTGCGTTTTGCTCGGGTGTAGCGCAACCCTACCAACAACTCAAACGGCAATTTTCTAGGCTGAAAAGACATGACGGAATCTTAACAGCTTATAGGCTCAAGATTCCATGTGCTAATCTAAAAAATAAAAAATTAGAGGGGAATTTCTACGCGTATCCAATCATGTTGTCTCGCTAGAACACGCCCGGCTTGTACCAGTTTATCTTCGCCATCAATATGCACATGATATCGACTACCACGTTTATATTCTCTGAGCGGCATGATGATTGTTGCCGTAGAGGCTACGCTTTGGCTCTCTTGCTTAACCAAAATTGCGGAGAAGGTTTTCAAATGTGCGAAACTGAGCGCAGAATCTTCTACATAGTACCCGCTCACTGCCTCATGGCCTGCTTGCTTATCAGCGCGAGAGGCTTGTATCACCACTCCGTCTTTACTGATTAACTCAAGCCCCGCGCGATAGTTCCCACTTGCTTGCTTTCTGACACTCTTGATTTCTGCCACTGAAAACACATTTTTTTCATCGGGTGAGGTGTAGCCCACCAAAAACCCGGACACCGTCCAGTCGCTCACTGCTTTGCCTAAATCTACCGCAAAACCTCCGTCGCTCTCGTCCACTAACCACCAATTTTCGCTACCAAGCATACTGAGTGGTTTGGGCGGTGTCACTCGATTTTTACGATGCATTGCTACTTTCAAATCGAAAGAAAAACCATCTTCTTCGCTGTTCTGTGACTCCTGTTTAACCTGCATGGCACGTAATCGGCTACAAATATCATCCAGTCCATGACTCACATTGAGTAACTTACTGTTTTTATGCCTGACTTCTTTTCTGCGTTGACGTGTATAGCCTTCTACGCACCATTCTGCACGTAGCTTCTTGAAGAGCTTAACCATCACACTGACGGAAGCCATTTTGCTTAAGCCAAATTCCTCTAGCGATTTCTCCGTATCCACTGCGCACAAATAAGCTTCAATTAAATCGACTAGGCGGGTTGTCCTCCAGTAACGGCAATCCGCGAATTTATCAAGCTCACGTACTCTCTCAGGCCCTCTGTCATGGCCAAGTGCGATAAAAAACTGGTAATAATCACGTTTATAAGTAGTCACCATCAAAGGATTGCTCGCCCAAATCTTCAGCACCAGTTCAGTCAGTTGAATTTGCTGAGCCGTGTAATTCCCTTTATGTAAGGTATCCATCATAAAACCGCGTTTTAACAACGCAGCAATGCTAGTTTCTTTAATTTGAAAATCATATAGCATTAGATTTTTATTCATAATTGCCAAATCTTCGGCAGTTTTGATGACTTTATGAACATTCGCCCAAGTGCCAATCGGTGCAGGTTGATCATCGAAATAACGCCACTTGGCCATAATAAATATTGCATTGAGATAGCGCGCTAAAATCAGATGAATTTTTTCGGCACTTAATTTTGTTTTATTTTGAGTTAAATATAAATCTAAAAACTGGGTATATACGACATAAAGTTGTCTTTGATAGAGGTATACCGCATTTTGAATCTCAGACTCCAACTCTCTATTTATTTTTAATGAATTCAAATACTTATGTGTAATTTTTTTGATATTTTGATAAGTGTTTTTATCAATCTCTAGCACCGTTTCAATTTTTGAGCTTACATTGTTCAGATCAGAAAATTCTATTTTTACCAAATGTGCTCGAATTTCTATCAGCGCATCAAGTTCGCTCATTCCCGGCAATGTATCCATCCAGCTAAGATTTAGCTGGCTAGTTTGCTGCTGAAAAGCAGCCTGAATTTTGTGCATTACGCTCGATAACATGTGACGTACCTTCTAAAATAAAAGTGATTACGTAATCCCTTTTGCAAATTGCGTACCAAGTTTTAGTTAGGGTTTTTTGTCTGTCGCGGCACAATTCATGAATCAATAACAGTCACACCTGCTAAAATTGCATTATGTTTACTGGAATCATTGAAGCGATAGGTACGATTGTAGAGGTTGAACCCTCTCTTGAAGATGTGAAACTTTGTATTTACGCTAGCCAATTAGGGCTTGGGGATGTGACTGAAGGAGACAGCATTGCCGTGAGTGGCGTTTGCTTAACCGTAACCAAACTTAGCGCAACACACTTTGAAGTGCATGTTTCCAAAGAAACATTAGCCATAACCGCTGGGCTTAATGACAGAAATAAGGTGAACTTAGAAAAAGCATTACGCTTGAATGACAGGCTTGGCGGACACCTAGTCAGTGGTCATATCGACGGTATAGGTCAAATCGTCAGTGTTGAATCGGCGGGTGATTGTCGACGACTGACAATTCATGCCCCCCATGCCATTGCAAAATACATTGCGCGCAAAGGATCAATTTGTATTGATGGTGTAAGCCTGACGATCAATACGGTTGATCAGGATTTATTTACCACAAACATCATTCCGCATACATTGCAAAATACCACACTTGCAGCACTTAAAGCAGGTAATCACGTCAATTTGGAAATTGACCAAATCGCGCGTTATGTGGAACGCATGTCAGAATGGGCTGATGAAAACCCAGTCCATGAAAGTAGATAATGCCGCAACCATTTATTAGCCCAATTGCCCACATCATTGCCGATATCAAAATGGGCAAAATGGTCATTTTAGTTGACGATGAAAATCGCGAAAACGAAGGTGATTTCGTCATCGCCGCCGAATTTGCCACTGCAGAGCACATTAACTTTATGGCCAAACATGGTCGTGGTCTGATTTGTTTGACGCTGACTGAAAATCGTTGCAAACAACTCAATCTGCCGCCTATGGTCGATAACAATAACACGCGCCTAGGCACAAACTTTACCGTCTCAATTGAAGCCTCCAGTGGAGTCACCACTGGTATCTCCGCAGCAGATCGGGCTACCACCATCCAAGCAGCGGTCGGCAAAAATGCTAACGCAAAAAGCATTGTCAGTCCTGGACATGTGTTCCCCTTAAGCGCAATGAATGGCGGTGTGCTGGTGCGCGCAGGCCATACCGAAGCTGGTTGTGACTTGGCTACTTTAGCTGGCTTAGAGCCTGCGAGCGTAATTTGCGAAATTCTAAAAGATGATGGTGAAATGGCGCGCTTGCCAGATTTGCTTGCTTTAGCGCAACAGCATCACATCAAAATTGGCACGATTGCTGACTTGATTCACTACCGCAGTGAAAACGAGAAACTGATTGAGCAATTAGCCGAACGCACTATTAAAACACCCTATGGCGAAATGCAATTACGCGCCTATCGCGATAAAATTGCCAATGAAACACATTTGGCGATTATTAAAGGACAGCCAAGCGCAGATCGAGAAACACTGGTGCGCGTGCACGAACCCCTCTCTGTTTTTGATCTTCTTGATAGCAGCAGCCTAACGCATAGCTGGAGCACATTAGATGCGCTGAAAGCCATATCTGACGTGGATTCTGGTGTGATGGTTTTACTGTATCATTGCGAGTCTGCTGCTGATTTGGTGCAGCGTATTCAAAATGCAGGCGAGCCCATTCGCTACCATCAGGAACTGCGCACCTATGGCATTGGTTCACAGATTCTGCTGGATATTGGCGTGCGCAAAATGCGTTTATTGGCTACGCCGCGCAAAATGCCCAGCATGGATGGTTTTGGTTTAGAAGTTATCGGCTATCTGGAAGCAAATAAGTCCCAATAAAAATCATAACGCCATGATTAGTTTAACTTTATTGAAAGTGTGTTACTATTACGCCATTGGAAAATATTAACCTTACCGGTCAGTTTCTCATCGCGATGCCTAGCATGACTGATCCGTATTTTTCTAAAACCATCACCTTCATTTGTACCCACAACCAAGATGGCGCCATGGGTTTGGTCATTAACCGCCCGATTGAGCTTAACGTTGGCAGCTTGTTTAAACAAATGAATTTAGAAATTGAAGTCTCTCCACTGCTAACACAGCCCTTGCACTTTGGCGGCCCTGTGCAACAAGAGCGTGGTTTTATATTGCACCTGCCACAAGAAGAATATAATTCCACCATTGTCGTTAACAACACGGTTGCGCTCACCACCTCAAAAGATATTCTGGAAGCCACTGCTAATCACCGAGGTCCCGATAAAATGTTGATTGCTTTGGGTTATGCTGGCTGGACAACAGGCCAACTGGAAGATGAAATGGCACGTAACGCCTGGCTTAGCCTAGAAACAGCGCAAACAAAAGACTTATATGCGCTCATTTTCGATACCCCCAGCCCAGCCAAGTTTGATTTGGCGATGGGAATGATGGGCTTGAATCTAGCCAATTTATCTGATGTGGCAGGGCATGCCTAAATGCTGACACAGCGTCATTTGCCTATTATTGAACGTAGCTATCCCGAGATTACTGGCACAGTACTCGCGTTTGATTTCGGTGAAAAGCGTATCGGTATCGCGGTAGGTGAAACTGTATTAAAAGCGGCACACGCCTTAACTAGTATTGCATCTGAGGTAAACGACGTACGCTTTGCGGGTATCGCACAATTAATTGATGAATGGCGACCCAACTTGCTCATCGTTGGTCTGCCCACCCATTTGGATGGCACCGCACATCAGCTCACGCAACTCGCCAAAAAATTTGCACGGCGGCTTGAAGGCCGCTTCAATTTACCGGTCATC
This sequence comes from Methylophilaceae bacterium, assembly GCA_052386615.1. Classification (GTDB taxonomy): domain Bacteria; phylum Pseudomonadota; class Gammaproteobacteria; order Burkholderiales; family Methylophilaceae; genus JBQTJZ01. The sequence goes on along the minus strand of JBQTJZ010000057.1, from coordinate 416 downwards.
CTGATAGATGAGCGTTTAAGTTCTGCTGAAGCCGCCCATCAACTAGCCATGGCTGGCGTAAAATCACGCCAGCAAAAAACCATGATAGATGCCGTAGCTGCACAAGTCATACTACAATCCTATTTCGACCACTTACCGACGCAATCAAGCCATGTCAGCACCAACTATTCTGCCACCTAATCCAGAGCTGCTTCTAAGCGACATCACTGCAAAAATTCAAACACGCTTGAATGCTGATACTGCACTTGTCGGTATCCATAGTGGCGGCGTATGGATGATGCAACGTATTTTAGAGAACTTGGGTGAGATGCCACACGGCACGTTAGATGCCGCCTTATATCGTGACGATTATGCCCAGCGCGGCTTAAAAAGTGCGCCAAAACCCTCTGACATCCCATTTGATGTACAAAGCAAAC
>JBQTJZ010000056.1:0-5114 GCA_052386615.1 Methylophilaceae bacterium | reverse complement strand
AATAACGTATGTGGCGCCTCTTTATCTTTATCCAGATAACTCGGATTTACTCGCCGAAACCGCACGCAAACCCAATCTTAACGCTGAAATAGTAGAAAAATTTGCCTCCAATTTAGGGTTAAGTTTTACCGCAGAAAAAACCGACCAAGCCAATACCTTTGCACCAATCGATTTGCTGGATTATATCTACGCTGTTTTGCATAGCCCAAATTATCGCGAAACCTATAAAGAGTTTTTAAAAATCGATTTTCCGCGTGTGCCTTACCCAAAAGACGTGAATCAGTTTTGGCAATTGGTGGCGCTGGGCGGCGATTTGCGCAAAACGCATTTGCTGGAAACTGCGCCACAAAACGTCACAGTCAGTTATCCAATGGCGGGCGATAATGTGGTGGATAAATTAAAATTTGAAGAAAACAAAGTGTTTATTAACGCGATGCAATATTTTGACCATGTGCCCGAGATTGCTTGGCAGTTTTATATTGGCGGCTATCAACCCGCGCAAAAATGGCTGAAAGACCGCAAAGGCCGCGCGTTGAATATGGAAGATATTGCCCATTATCAGCAGATAGTTCGTGCATTATTGCAAACGGAAGCCTTGATGCACATGGTGGATAAGGTATTTAACTTGAATGGTACTAGTCATGCACAATAGCCATGCGTATTGAAATTTCTATTCAACATCAAACCTTAACCCTGCTGGATAATTTTGGTGGCGCTAAGGCAAAGTATCGCGTCTCTACAGCCGCTAATGGTGTGGGTTGCAAAAAAAATAGTGGCTGTACCCCGCTGGGGCAACATGTCATTCGTGCAAAAATTGGCGCAGGCGCTTTGCCTAATACCGTCTTTGTAGGGCGCAGGCCAACGGGTGAAATCTGCACGCCAGAATTGATGACGCAGTTTCCGAATCGCGATTGGATTTTAACGCGCATTTTATGGTTAAGTGGTACGGAAATTGGCAAAAACAGGCTGGGAAATGTGGATACGATGCAGCGTTATATTTACATTCACGGCTCGCCAGATAGCACCGAAATGGGCAAAATCGGCTCGCATGGCTGTGTGCGCATGCGTAATCAAGATGTGATTGAATTATTTGATTTGGTACCAGTGGGCACAGCGGTGCTTATTAGCCATGCTTAAAAAACTGTTTAGCTTGTTCACCGTTATTTTTGGCGTGTTGCTACTCACCTTTTTGCTAATTCATCTTGTACCGGGAGACCCGGTGGAAGTGATGCTGGGCGAATCTGCCAGCACGGCAGACCGCGCGCAGTTGCGTGAAGATTTAGGGCTAGATCAGCCTCTGGTGGTTCAGTTTGGCCGCTATTTGCGTAACCTTGCCCATGCTGATTTAGGCCAATCGATTCATACGAAAACGCCTATTATCGAACTGTTAGCAGCGCGTTATCCCGCCACCTTACAATTAGCATTGCTGGCACTTATCATCGGCTTGGCAATCGGCATTCCGCTAGGTATTTATGCCGCACTTAAAGCAGGGCATTGGCAAGATTTTGTGGTGACGATAGTCTCGGTAAGGTTATCTGCCATGCCCGCATTTTGGCTAGGGCCCATGTTAATGTTGCTGTTTGCAGTGTGGTTAGGCTGGTTACCGGTGAGTGGTATGGATGAACCCAGTTCTATATTCTTGCCTGCGCTGACCTTAGGCTTCGGCTTAAGCGCGATACTCACGCGCATGACACGCACCAGCATGCTCGAGGTGCTCAATGAGGATTTCATTCGCACTGCGCGCGCTAAAGGGCTAAGCGAAAAAGTGGTGATTGTGCAGCATGCGCTGCGTGCTGCCTTGTTGCCAATTGTAACTATTGTAGGCTTACAAATGGGCAGCTTGCTGGCGGGCACGGTGATTACCGAAACCATTTTTAGCTGGGATGGCATTGGGCGATTACTGGTGGAAAGTATTGAAAAGCGTGATTATCCGGTAACACAAGCCTGTGTATTGGTGGTGGCGTTAAGCTACGTGCTGGTGAATTTGATGACCGATGTTTTGTACACACAGCTCGATCCACGGGTGAGGCACGCAAAATGAACCCTTGGCTTAACCGCTTACCCAGCTTGCTATTGCTGATGTGGTTGCTGGCGGTTTTACTTGGTCGCGCACTTGGTTTGCATGGCGACACGATAGAATTAAGCGCTATTCTTGCTTCACCTAACCAACAAAACTGGTTTGGCACAGATGATTTAGGGCGTAGCATTTTAGCGCGTACTTTGCGCGGGGTAGAGGTTTCCTTTCTGGTGGCGGCCATTGTCACATTGGTGACGATGAGCTTAGGCGTTTTGATTGGTCTGCTGGCGGGGTTTTATGGGGGCAAGGTAGATAGATGGCTGATGCAAATCACCGATATTTTTTTGGCGTTTCCAGGCATATTGCTCGCCATTGCGTTTGCCGCAGTGTTGGGGCCTGGTATGATCAATTTGATGATTGCACTATGTTTAACAGGGTGGGTGAGCTATGCCCGTTTAACACGCGGACAAACTTTATCGCTGCGTAATCGTCAGCATGTACAAGCGGCTTTATCGCTTGGAGCAGGCGTGCCGAGATTGCTCTTTCAGCATATTTTGCCGCTATTAAGCTCAATATTAATCGTTGAGGCAACCTACAGCTTGGCGAGCATCATGATTGCTGAGGCGAGTTTATCGTTTCTAGGCTTAGGCATACAAGCGCCAAATGCTTCTTGGGGCGCGATGCTACGGGATGGCGTACGCTACATGCTGGTAGCGCCGCATTATGTGCTGATCGTAGGGTTGAGTCTGATGAGCCTGATTTTGGCAATTAATTTATTGGGTGACCAGCTACGCGATAAATTGGACGTGAGAGGGAATGGCGCATGACAAAAAATTATCAATATTATGATTTGATGATGGCGGCATTTGTTACTGTGCTGGTATGTTCCAATTTAATCGGCCCAGCCAAGGTCACCCAAATAGAAGCGCCGTTGCTCGGTACACTCACCTTTGGTGCTGGCGTATTGTTTTTCCCCATATCGTTTATTTTTGGTGATATTTTGACCGAAGTTTACGGCTATGCAGCTTCGCGACGGGTGATTTGGGCAGGATTTGCGGGGTTAGCATTCGCGTCTTTGATGGCGTGGATGATTGTAGCGTTGCCAGCCGCACCGTTTTGGCATAATCAGGAAGCCTATGAAGTGGCTTTTGGCAGCACTTGGCGCATCTCGCTTGCGGGGTTAATTGCTTTTGCTGTTGGCGAATTTGTGAATAGCATTATTATGGCAAAAATGAAGATTGTCAGCGCAGGCAAGCACTTATGGCAACGTACCATTACCAGCACCATTTTTGGTGAATCGATTGATACGGTTTTATTTGTTCCGCTCGCTTTTTGGAATTCAGGCATTATTCCCAATGACAAAATTCCGCTGATTATTGGTGCACAAATCGTGGCAAAAACTATAGTAGAGATTGTATTTACGCCTGTGGTATATAAAGTGGTGGCTTTTTTGAAAAAAGCAGAGCACGAAGATTATTATGATCACCATACCAACTTTAATCCGTTTATATTAACTAACAGATAATAACCATGACTGAAAAAGTAAGCATTACCTGGCTTGAAGCAGGCAAAAATCAAACTGCAAATTGGCAGTCGGTGGCCAACAACCCTTCCCCTAAAAGAATCACCGTGATCAATGACACAATAAAAGCAGATGCAGCTTATAAATTGGCGTGCGAGGGGTCGGCGATGCTGTGGCGTGGTGATTTTCAAAACGCAAAACATTTATCGCAGGCTATTTCACGGCGTATTGATAATCGCACAACAAAACCTAAAGCGATAAAGCAGGCTGGCAAAATTGAGCGCACTCCCAAAGATCAATTTCATTTGTATCGCAAAAACCAAATCGAGCGGGCACGTACATTGGGGATGTTGTTGGTTGAGCTTTCGCCTGATTACAACTTGCCCTATGCGCGCGCACCAGAGGTGAAAGCGGCTTGCGAGCATGCTTATGGTATGCAGAAAGATAAAGAAAATATCGTGGTTTCGCTTCGTGAGTTGCTTGGCGTAATGGGTGCCTATGAGTGGCATAAAAAAGGCGTCGAAATTTCTCAATTGGGGGCAAGTGTTACACCCTATTACGGGGTGTATTCACCTGTGCGTGGTGAATATATTGAGCTGGTTGCTCATGCCCCATTGAATAATGTGAGTGTTGCTTTTGATATTGGCACGGGAACTGGCGTGTTGGCAGCGCTACTGGCTAAACGCGGTGTTAAAAAAGTGATTGCAACAGAGCAAGAGCCGCGCGCACTGCTTTGTGCAACTGAGAATATCGCAAAGTTAGGGTTTGCGACACAGGTGAAAGTGCTGAATGCAAATCTATTCCCGCCCGCCGATGCTGGTTTGGCAGATTTAATCGTATGTAACCCGCCATGGTTGCCGGCTAAAGCCAATTCACCTATCGATCACGCGATTTACGATAATAATAGCGCCATGCTAAAAGGCTTTTTAGCGGGCTTAAAAACGCATTTGGCGATTAAAGGGGAAGGTTGGCTGATTTTGTCAGATTTGGCAGAACATTTGGGCTTGCGTACTCGAGACGAGTTGCATGCATGGATTGCCGCCGCACAGTTGGAAGTGATTGAAAAAATAGACACAAAACCGCTGCATGCTAAATCGCAGGATAAAACAGATGCGCTATTTGCAGCGCGAAGCAAAGAAATCACCTCGCTGTGGCGGCTAAAAGTCGCTAAAATTAAAGCGAGTAATGGATAGAAAGAAAATATGTCATTAGGTCCAGTGATGTTGGATGTGATCGGCACAGAGCTTACTGCTGATGACATTCGCCGTTTACAACATCCGCTAGTGGGCGGCGTAATTTTATTTGCACGTAACTTTACCGATTGCGCCCAATTAACTGCACTGACAGCAAGTATTCATGCGCTTCGTAGCCCGCCTTTATTGATTGCGGTAGATCATGAAGGGGGTCGTGTACAGCGCTTTAGAGAAGGGTTCACCAAAATCCCTCCGATGCGCGAATTGGGTAAAATTTGGGATAAGCATCCTAAAAAAGCACGCGAATTAGCCACCGAAGCCGGTTGGATTTTAGCTGCAGAGTTACGTGCGCATGGAATCGATTTTAGTTTTACGCCAGTGC
>JBQTJZ010000055.1:0-12632 GCA_052386615.1 Methylophilaceae bacterium | reverse complement strand
GCTTTGCTCCTTATCAATCCATGCCGCAACAAAGCACGCCGTGTATATTGCATGTGCCAACCGCTGCAAAAGTCTCGGCCGGAGTGTTAACCCCAGCCAACAGCCAATATGTACTGAATACACTGACTTCTGCGATGGACGGTTGTTTGAGTGGCGCGTTTGATGCGATGGTCACTGCACCTGTGCATAAAGGCATTATCAATGACGCAGGGATTCATTTTACTGGTCATACCGAATTCTTGGCAGAATACACGCATACCCCGCGTGTCGTTATGATGTTGGTCGGTGGCAGCCTACGCGTTGCGCTGGCCACCACACATCTGCCGTTATCCCAAGTGGCTACTGCAATCAATCAAACAGATCTAGAACAAACTATCCGTATTTTGCATGCCGATTTAGTAGCTAAATTTGGCTTAGAAAATCCACGGTTATTAGTTGCTGGGCTCAATCCGCATGCAGGCGAAAACGGCTATCTGGGTGATGAAGAAATCCGTATTATTAATCCCGTGCTTGCTAAGCTACGCGCGGAAGGTATGCGACTCACAGGCCCCTTACCAGCCGACACATTATTCACCAAGCATCACCTAGAACATGCCGATTGTGTATTAGCGATGTACCATGACCAAGGCTTGCCGGTGCTTAAACATGCCAGCTTTGGCGGCGGTGTCAATATAACACTGGGGCTACCCATTATCCGCACCTCGGTTGACCATGGCACCGCACTGGATTTAGCTGGGAAGGGAATTATTGAAATTGGCAGCATGCTAGCCGCGATTCATTTAGCCATTGAATTAGCGAACAAGCGCAAATGAGGTCCCTTGCCAAGAAACGTTTTGGGCAAAATTTTCTCACTGATCAAGCCATCATTGCGAGCATCATCGAAGCAATCCGTCCCGCATCACATCAAACCATAGTAGAAATTGGCCCTGGCTTAGGCGCGCTCACCAAACCATTGTTGCAAAAAATACCCGCATTACATGTGGTCGAAATTGATCGCGATATTGTCAGTTGGATGCAAACCGAATATGCCAAGCCAGCTTATACCAACAATAAGCTGATTATTCACTCTATGGATGCACTCAAATTTGATTTTTCAGGACTCGGTAAGCAAATTCGAGTTGTCGGTAACTTACCCTATAATATTTCCACGCCAATTTTATTTCACTTGTTAGCCAATTTACCGAATATTGCAGACATGCATTTTATGCTGCAAAAAGAGGTGGTCGAACGCATGGTCGCGCAACCTTCAACCTCTGCCTATGGCCGACTAAGTGTAATGTTACAGTACCATTTGCAGATGGATTATTTAATCACGGTACCGGCAGAAGCCTTCGAGCCTGCGCCTAAAGTGGAATCTGCCTTCGTACGCTGTACGCCACATATCAACTTGCCTGCCACAGCATTTGATGAAAAATTATTCGCCAAAATCGTATTGAGCGCATTTGGGCAACGCCGCAAAACATTGCGAAATACCCTTAAAGATTGGATAACTGACGCTGATTTCGCTAGCCTTACTATTAATCCGCAATTGCGTGCTGAAAATTTGAGTGTGGCGCAATTTGTCGCCATTACCAATTACTTAGCCTGATATAATCGCGTTTTAACTTCATCTTAAATACATTGCTAGAAAATCATTATGAGAATCATTTTACTTGGCGCACCTGGCGCAGGCAAAGGTACACAAGCTACTTTCATTAAAGAAAAATTCAAAATTCCACAGATTTCCACTGGCGATATGTTACGCGCCGCGGTAAAGGCGGGCACTCCGCTAGGGTTAGAAGCCAAAGCATTTATGGATAGCGGTGGCCTAGTACCAGATGCTGTGATTATTGGCTTGGTGAGTGAGCGCATTAAAGAAGCAGATTGCAAAAACGGCTTTTTGTTCGATGGCTTTCCGCGCACCATCCCGCAAGCCGATGCCATGAAAAACGCAGGGGTAGGCATTGATTACGTGGTGGAAATTGACGTACCAGATGAAGCGATTGTAGAGCGCATGAGCGGCCGCCGTAGCCACCCTGTCAGTGGCCGCACTTATCACATTAAATTTAACCCGCCAAAAATTGCAGGCAAGGATGATATTACTGGTGAAGACCTAGTACAGCGTGAAGACGACAACGAAGAAACCGTCAAAAAACGCTTAGAGGTATATCACAGCCAAACGAAACCGCTAGTGAAATATTATGTAGACTGGGCGAATAGTGGCACAGCAGGCGCACCTAAGCATGTATTTGTGAACGGTTTGGGTGAGATGAGCGCCATTAAAAGTGAAATTTTTAAAGCATTGGCTTAGCGATTTTGCTATAGGTCATAAAAAAGCCTGCTTTAGAGCAGGCTTTTTTATTGCAGTCTATTAGAAATTTAATAACCTAATTTGACTGTGCATATTTTCTGCCAACTCTTGTAATTTCGCGGTTGCACTTTGCAACGATTTTACACTGCGTTCCGTGGCTTGTGTGCCTTCGTCAATCTCAGTCATATGCGATTGGATAAACTTCATCTGCGCACGATGTAACTCCATATCCATGGATACCAGCTTCTCATTTTCTTTACTGGATGTCTGTATATCTTCCATAAACTTTTGGGTGGCAGAACGCAATTTAACATTTCTATCGGCCATGCTGGCTTTAGTGTCCTCGGTTACTCGGGATAAATTGGTCATGGTACGATTTACTTCCTGTGCTGTCCCATCTAAAGTACGCGCCAAATGCTGGAACTCGCCTAACAGGTGGTTGGTCGCTAATGCAATATCCCCCACTTCATCATCGCTATGCTGTTTAATTCTGTAAGTCAGGTCTTTTCTCGCAGCAACATCGCTTAATGAGACACTTACCGCCCTCAGCGGTTGTGCCACTTGTCGATTGCTAAAATAAGCCATACCCAGAATACCCAAAAAGGTAACAACGGTCAGTATCAAGCCCGATACCATCAATTGTTCTGTCAGTTTTTGCGATGCAGCAGAGCGGGCGAGCGTTTCGTCTGCAACCGATTCTACTAACTTATCAAGTTCAACACCAATCGCATCGGCTCCCTTGCTAAAGTCAGATAGCACTTCGCGTGCACCGTCCCAATCTACCGCAGAGGCACTCATCACTTCTACGAAGCGTTTCGTCAATTGTGCTTGTTTTGTGTTCAATTCAGTCAGCAAAGTCCGATGATTTTTAAATTCAGGCAAGCTTTGTAGTGAACTCAAGTGCGTCGTCATCAGATCCATGTTCTGCTGATGCCGCTTATTAAACACCGCCAAATCAGTGGTTGCATATAACTCATACAAATGGATCGTCTGCAATTGCATATTGCTCTTAAACCCTGAAACGGCAATCAAGCCAGGAATCTTTTCTTGCGAAAGCACGATAGTTGTGGCCTCAATCCGTTTACCATTAAATAGGGTTAAGGCCGCAAAGGCAGTTAACAAAACAAAAACGGCTAAATAACCAACAAGAATTTTTTGCGTCACTTTTAATTTCATCTGGCTTCCTAAGTATTGTATTAATAGCTTAGTCGCCAACGTTGCTGTTTCCTTACGAGAATAAAATCTCAACGTATCCCGATACGATTAAATTTAGAGGTTCAAGTGTCTATTCGGACAATGTAAAACGCTTCAAGGTATAATTTCGCTAATTCATTTTTTCACAAGTTGTCAGCATGCAACAGCGATATCCTTTCAAAGAAATAGAACAACAAGCCCAAACCTATTGGGAAACCAATCAAACATTTGCGGCAACTGAAACTTCAGACAAGCCTAAGTACTACTGTTTATCGATGTTTCCTTATCCTTCGGGTCGCCTGCATATGGGGCATGTGCGCAACTACACCATTGGCGACGTACTCAGCCGTTATCACAAAATGAAGGGTTTTAACGTCATGCAACCCATGGGTTGGGACGCCTTTGGCTTGCCTGCTGAAAACGCGGCGATTGCCAATAAGACCGCACCTGCTAAATGGACCTATGAAAATATAGAGCACATGAAAACCCAGCTCAAACAACTGGGTTTAGGTGTGGATTGGAATCGTGAACTCGCGACTTGCAACCCCGAGTATTACCAATGGGAGCAATGGCTGTTTACCGAATTATTCAAAAAAGGTTTGATTTATAAAAAAACTTCTACCGTAAACTGGGATCCAGTCGATGGCACTGTTCTAGCCAATGAGCAAGTGATTGATGGTCGCGGCTGGCGTAGTGGCGCATTGGTAGAAAAGCGTGATATTCCACAGTACTTTATGAAAATTACTGCATACGCGGAAGAGTTGCTGAACGAACTTGATACACTCAAAGGCTGGCCGGAACAAGTCAAAACCATGCAACGCAACTGGATAGGCAAAAGTTACGGCTGCGAAGTGGAATTTCCCATTGTTGGCGGTGCAGGCAACCTGAAAGTCTATACTACCCGCCCTGATACTTTAGTGGGTGCAACTTATGTAGCCGTGGCGGCTGAACACGCGCTCGCAACACAAGCTGCGCAAAGCAACCCTGAATTGGCTGATTTTATTGCTGAGTGCAAACGTGGTAGTGTGGCTGAGGCTGATGTCGCGACTGCCGAGAAAAAAGGTATGGTAACGGGCTTATTTGTGACGCATCCATTGAATGGCGGACAATTACCCGTGTGGGTTGCCAACTATGTATTGGCGAGCTATGGCGAAGGCGCGGTGATGGCAGTACCTGCGCATGATGAGCGTGATTTTGAGTTTGCGAACAAATACAATCTGCCAATCAAAGCTGTGGTTAAACAGTCAGACAATGTCGTTTTACCGATGACAGAGCATGGTGTTTTATTTAACTCAGCAGAATTTAACGGTTTGAATTTTAAGCAATCTTCAGAGGCAATTTCATCTGCGCTAAGCGCTAAAAATCTAGGCAAAAAACGCACCCAATACCGCCTGCGTGATTGGGGTATTTCACGCCAACGCTATTGGGGTTGCCCCATTCCCATCATTCACTGTGCAAGTTGTGGTGAAGTCCCCGTGCCCGCAGAACAATTGCCAGTGGTACTACCAGAAGAGGTGGTGATGGATGGCGTTGGCTCGCCAATTAAAAAAGACCCGAGCTTCTACGAAACCACCTGCCCTGCTTGTGGCGGGTTAGCCACGCGAGAAACCGATACGCTAGATACATTTTTTGAATCCTCTTGGTACTTTGCGCGTTATGCCAGTTTTGATTGCAAGACAGCTATGCTAGACGAGCGCGCCCATTACTGGTTGCCAGTGGACCAATATGTGGGCGGTATTGAGCATGCGATTTTGCATTTGTTGTATGCGCGCTTCTTTAACAAACTGATGCGCGATATCGGCTTAGTTAAGAATGACGAGCCTTTTACCAACTTGCTCACACAAGGCATGGTGCTTAAAGATGGCTCTAAAATGAGCAAATCTAAAGGCAATACGGTGGATCCGCAAGCCTTAATTGACACCTACGGGGCTGATACCGCAAGACTTTTTATGATGTTTGCCGCGCCACCCGAGCAAAGTTTGGAATGGGCGGATAGTGGTGTACAGGGTGCGCATCGCTTTTTACGCAGGTTGTGGCAAGCCTGTTATGACCACCTAGCGCTAGGCAACAGTGCGCCTTATACTCAAGCTGAGCTAAGCACAGAATTAAAGCAGTTGCGTTTGCAATTGCATCAAACGATTGAAAAAGTAGGTGATGATTATGGTCGCCGCCACAGTTTTAACACCGCAATTTCGAGCGTAATGGAACTGATGAACGCATTGGCAAAAATAGAGGGTACGGACGATACCAGCAGAAGTGTGCGCCAAGAAGTCTTACAAAATGTCACCTTATTGCTATCTCCTATCGTGCCACATATTTGCCAAGCTTTATGGGCGGAGATGAATCCTAACAGCCATATTCTGGATGCTGGTTGGCCCGTTGCCGATAAAGCGGCCATGGTTCAGGATGAGGTCGAATTGGTGCTGCAAGTGAATGGCAAGCTACGTGGTAGCATGATGGTTTCGCGCACGCTAGTTAAAGAAGCCATTGAAAAAATAGCAGTTGAGCAAGCCTGCATCACGAAATTCTTGGTAGATGGCGCGACTGTGCGTAAAATCATCGTAGTGCCCAATAAATTGGTTAACGTTGTGATTGGATAACTCTTGAAAACCCTAGCTCGGCGCACCCTATTGCTACTTTTGTTATCAAGCCTAGTCGCTTGTGGCTTTCATTTGCGTGGCCCAAGCGATATTCCTTTTAAGTCAATTCACATACAAGGCAATACACTGGTTATTTCAAAAAATCTTAATAAATCGTTAGCCACCAACGATATCAAAATATTAGCTTCGGCAGAAAATGCTGAGTTATTGCTTGAAATGGTAGGTGAAGAAAGTGAAAAGCGCATTTTATCTCTAAGTGGTCGAGGCACAGTGAACGAGTTTGAACTTTACTACCGTGTGCATTACCGCGCCAAATTGCTTGGCACAGAAACCTGGAGTCAGGTACAAACTGTAGAAGCGCGGCGTGACTTTACTTACAGCGATGCTGACTTACTGGCAAAACAAACTGAAGAAAAACGCTTGAACGAAAATATGCAAAGCGATGTGTTAAATGGGTTGATGCGCAGACTTTCCGCACTCAAAAAATAATATTCAGGTCATGCAGTTTACCCAATTACAGCTTAGCCAACACCTCGAGAAACAACTCGAGCAAGCGGATTTAGCGCCTTTGTATGTGTTAATAGGTGATGAGCCTTTGTCGCAAAGCGAATGTCTGGATGCCATTCGCCCTGCTGCCCGTCAGACCGGCGCAACTGAACGGTGCAGCTTTGTGGCGGAGCGCAACTTTGATTGGCAGGCGATTCAACAATTTGGTCAAGCTTTGTCTCTGTTTTCGTCTAAACGCATATTGGAAATTCATATTCCCAATGGCAAGCCAGGCGTAGATGGCAGCAAGGCGTTGCTCGAGTTAGCACAAAATACTATCCCTGACACAGTTACGATGGTGGTACTGCCAAGCCTTGAGCGCGAGGCAAAAAGTAGTGCTTGGTTTGCTGCGCTGCAAAGTGCTGGCGTTTGCGTAGCATTAAATGGAATATCGGTCGCACAACTGCCACAGTGGATTGCCAAGCGTCTCGCCTTACAAAACCAAAGTGCGGATAATGCCTCACTGGCATTTATGGCACATCAGCTAGAAGGTAACTTGCTAGCGGCGCATCAGGAGATACAAAAACTAGGGTTGCTCTACCCAGCCGGTGAATTAAGCGCTGAAGCAGTCAGTGCGGCGGTGCTGAATGTGTCTCGCTATGATGCATTTCAACTGGGCGAGGCCGTATTGTTAGGCGATACCGAGCGCACAGTACGCATTCTACAAGGCTTACAGGATGAAGGTGAAGCTCCGGTAGCGGTGATGAATCCGTTGATTTGGCTTTTACGTCCATTGGTACGTATCAAGCGTGCCACAAGCCGTGGCGAAAATATCAACCACGCCATGACAGAAGCACGTATCTACGGTGATAGACAGACTGTGGTTAAAAAAGCACTGTCGCGCTTAAGCATGCGCCAACTGGAAGCTGCCTTACAAAAGCTGTGTGATATTGATAGAATCGCTAAAGGGGTCATGCTGGGCGATGCATGGCTGGAACTTTCTAGAATTTGCTTCGGACTGGCTAAAGTGCGTGGGCGATAATTAAACACGAAAAATTTAACATGCAAACTATAAAAGAAATTATGCAAAAAATAGGTGTAAACGCAAGAGCCGCTTCCAGACTTATTGCCAACGCCGACACCAATAGCAAGAATCGGGCTCTCACCCATATAGCCGATGCGATTCTGCGCGAAAAAGCACACTTGCTGGCTGCAAACAAGCAGGATGTAGAGTCAGCGCGTGCCAACGGGTTAGATGACGCTATGCTCGACAGGCTCACTTTAACCGAAAAATCCATTCAAGCAATGGCGGAAGGTTTGCTGCAAATTGCCAGCTTAGCCGACCCCATTGGTCAAATGAGTAATTTTAGATATATGCCAAGCGGAATCCAAGTGGGACAGATGCGTGTGCCATTGGGAGTCATCGGTATTATTTATGAAGCACGTCCTAATGTGACAGTGGATGCTGCCGGTTTGTGCATCAAATCAGGCAATGCGGCAATCCTGCGCGGCGGTTCTGAGGCAATTTATTGCAATCAGGTACTCGCTAAACTAGTGCATGAAGGGCTTGAAACTGCAGGATTACCAAAAACGGTCATCCAAGTGATTGAAACCACTGACCGTGCTGCGGTGGGTGAACTGATTACGATGAAAGCTTATGTGGATGTCATTGTGCCACGTGGCGGGAAGGGGCTGATTGAGCGTATTTCCAACGATGCACGCATTCCAGTCATTAAGCATCTAGATGGTAATTGCCATGTGTATGTGGATGATGAGGCTGATTTTGAGAAAGCGCTCCGTATTTTGGAGAATAGCAAAACGCAGCGCTTAGGCACTTGTAACACCGCAGAATCGCTACTGATTGCGCGCGCTGTAGCCAAAGCGATGTTGCCAAAACTGGCGGCCATGCTGGTAAGTAAAGGTATCGAAATTCGTGGTTGCGAAGAAACCTGTGCGCTAGTTAAGGAAGCAAAACCTGCAACAGATGAAGATTATTATACCGAGTATTTGGCGGCGATTATCTCGTGCAAAGTGGTAAGCGGTTTAGATGAAGCTATTACGCACATTAACCAGCACTCATCGCAACATACGGAAGCGATTGTCACTGAAAACTACACCAAAGCCCGCCAGTTCTTGCGTGAGGTGGATTCTAGCAGTGTGATGGTAAACGCCTCAACTCGCTTTGCCGATGGCTTTGAATACGGGTTGGGCGCTGAAATTGGCATCTCTACCGATAAACTGCATGCACGTGGCCCTGTGGGCTTAGAGGGCTTAACTTCACTTAAATATATAGTATTAGGCGATGGGCACGTGCGCGCCTAAAATCACAGCAAAATGCAGCTCATTGGTTTACTTGGCGGCACGTTTAACCCTATTCACTTCGGCCACTTGCGCATGGCGCAAGAATTAGCGGATGCGCTCAACTTCGATGAAGTACGATTCATCCCTTCCGCCAACCCCCCTCATAAGGCTACACCTGCTGTCAGCGCAGAGCATCGGGCCGCCATGGTTAAACTTGCTATTGCAGATAATCCCTTGTTTAACTGTGATACGCGTGAGTTAACCCGAAATGGCGCGTCTTACACCATTGATACGCTCATTTCCTTGCGTAGAGAACTGGGTGAAGCCACTTCACTATGTCTGCTGTTAGGAAGTGATGCATTTATGCAACTTAATCGCTGGCACCGCTGGCAAGAATTATTGCATTACTGTCATATTATTTTGGTGCAAAGGCCAAATACTTCAGCGAATCAGCACGAATTAGTGAATGATTTAGAGCAATTATTACAAGCGCACTATCGGCAAGATATTGCCTCTTTGTCCACTCGAAATGCGGGTTACATTCATATGCAAGCAACCACCACTCAAGATATTTCTTCGACAGTTATCCGTGCGCAACTTAAACAAGGCAAAAATCTGCGTTATTTTGTTCCTCACACAGTCCTCGAGTACATCACTCTAACTCAGCTATACCAGTGA
The DNA here is from genome assembly GCA_052386615.1 of Methylophilaceae bacterium. Lineage (GTDB taxonomy): Bacteria > Pseudomonadota > Gammaproteobacteria > Burkholderiales > Methylophilaceae > JBQTJZ01. Next base: position 3,083 of record JBQTJZ010000055.1, on the reverse strand, counting down.
CTCAGGGACAGCAGGCTAAATTTTACGTAGCGCGGGCTGCCATTCATTCCTAAACAAACAGTTGGATTGCAGCGCTGTCGCAATAGTAGCGATATTGTCTTGTGCAAACAGCATATCCGGGTCGATCTGATTAGCTACCCAGCCATAAAGCTTGAGTTGACGCGCTTTAATCGCTTCTAGCGTGAGCAGAGTATGATTAATACAACCCAGCTTAATACCGACTACCAATATCATGGGAATATCTAGCGCCGCTACCAAGTCAGCGATGGTTTTCTGCTGATTGAGTGGCACTAACAAGCCTCCTGCACCTTCCACTATCACCACATCTGCTAGGCTGGCAAGCTGATGAAACGCCTGTTGAATCACGTCAATCTGTATCTCTACCCCCACCTGCGCTGCCGCTAAGTGCGGAGCGATGGCTGGATTAAAACAGTAAGGATTCATCAGTTTGCGCGACGTGGTCACGTTGCTTGCTGCAATGAGTTTTTCCACATCCTCATTCACCCACTCACCATTAACTAAAGCGCACCCAGCTGCGATAGGTTTCATTCCTACTACCGTTAAGCCTTGTGCAGCATATTGGCGCATCAATTGACAAGCTACCTGCGTTTTACCTACGCCTGTATCAGTACCAGTAATGAAAAATGCTTGCTTCATTTGCGCGCTGTAAAGTGAATAGGCACAAAATCGGGCTCTATAGCTCTGATTGATACTGGCTTCCAGGCATGTCCATAGATCACTTCAAAGGTGGCGGGCAATTTTCCATTGATTCTAAATTGCTCATATTGTTGCGTTAAACGGCTCAAAAATCCCTTGCCTGCTAGGCCGCGCCCACGTCCTTGGGTAGCGTTGTGTGCCCCGATTACCTTCAAATCTAGCATCACCTTACGCACGTCCTCATAAGTCAGCGTGGTGTGTTCTACATCCAGTACCGGCGCACTAAACCCCGCTCTGGTGAGTGCATCGCCAATATCATGCATGTCGATAAATCGGCTTACATGGGTGTTGCCATTATGACTAGCCGCACGTAACTCTTTGAGAGTATCGGGGCCAAACGTACTGAACATAAATAGGCCGTTGGGCTGCAGTACACGTTGTATCTCGGCAAAACTTTTGTCCAAATCATTGCACCACTGTAAAGCAAGGTTAGACCAAACCAAGTCCATGCTTCTATCAGCAATAGGCAAGCTCTCAATATCCGCACAGATTAGCCTTTGTTTGGTCAGTATTTTTTGTACCCATGGCTGCTGTAATCGCGTTTTTTGTAGCATACTCAACGCTAAATCGAGCGAAAATACGCTCGATTTTTTAAAGTACTTTTGTAGCGCAAAACTAGCATGGCCAGTACCACACCCAGCGTCCAGTATGGTTCTTGGTAAAACGTTAATCAAATCAAGCCTGCTCAACATTTCTTCGCGCACCAATTTTTGTAACACAGCTGCCGCATCGTAAGTAGGTGCGGCGCGGTTGAACGAGGCACGTACGCGCGCCTTATCAATGAAATAAGCGTCCATGTTAGGTATTATTAGGCTCTAAAAATTGATGCAGCGCTTCAATGAATTGTGTGCTATGAGATAAAAATGGTGCATGCGCTGCGCCCGACATCACGCGTAAATAGCCCATCGGTAATTGCTGCATCATCCAGTGCGCTGCCTGTACAGGAGCAAGCGTATCGCGATCACCATGAATCAGTAGTGTTGGGCGGCGAATATTGTTGACTTGATTGCGCAAATCACTCTCTAACAAAATATGTAGCGCACGTTGCAAAGTGGTTTGTGTAGGTGTTGGTTTCAGTTCAAAACTGGCACGCAATTGTTTTATCGTAGCGCGCGCATCACTTGCCTTCATGCACTGTAAAGTTAAAAACTGCATAATGGTTTTTTTGTAATCTGCATTGACATGGTGTGCAAACTCGTTGAAATCAGCTGGGTCAACGCCTGCAGGCCAATCGGGCTTGTTCACAAAGCAAGGTGTGGCGCCGACTAAAACTAAACGCCGAATACGGTCAGGCTGATTAATCGCGATACTTTGTGCCACCAAGCCTCCCAGCGACCAACCCAGCACATCGGACACCCCTGGAATCACTTCCGCCACCTCATCAGCTAAGTGATATAAATGATAAGGCTCGATAGGGCGACTGCTCCCCATGCCAGGCAAATCCACTAGATAAAGCATATACTCTTTGGAAAGGCGTTTAACCAGCGGCTGCCACACGCCACTGTGCATGCCCCAGCCGTGAATCATTACCAGCGGCTTACCTTGCCCGACAATTTCAACATGGCACGTCATTTCTGCTCACTTTCTATTAACTTACTTTCTGCCTCATTAATCGCTTGTGCAAGTTTCAAAACATCGGCTTCTGCATGTGCAGCAGAAAGCGATATGCGTAATCGCGCTGTGTTTATTGGCACCGTGGGCGGGCGTATCGCCGGCACCAAAATGCCCAACTTTTGCAAGCGCTCACTTAGGCTAACAGCCTCATGGTTACTACCTACAATCAGCGGCTGCACCGCAGTTTCTGAAGGTAATAACTTCCATTTTTTTAAGCATAAATGTTGTTTAAGTGTGGCAATTAAATCTTGCAAATGTGCGCGTAATGCATCGCCATGCTCAATCAAGCTCACCGATGCCGCTAAAGTCGCAGAAAGCGCGGGCGGCGCCGGAGTGCTATACACGTAGCTGCGCGCTTTTTGAATCAAATAATCAATCACTACCTGCTCACCCGCCACAAATGCTCCTGCCACACCAGCGGCTTTGCCCAGTGTCGCCATCAAAATAATACGCGGCGATTTAAGTTTAAAGTGACTTAATGTGCCGCTACCATGCTCGCCCAGCACACCAAACCCATGCGCATCATCAATGTGCAAATACGCATCATATTGTTCACACAGACGCAAATATTCTGGAATCGGCGCAATATCACCATCCATGCTAAATACCGCATCTACCACTACTAGTTTGCGTTTTGCCGAGCTGGCTTTAAGCTGCTTTTCGAGCATGGCAACATCGTTATGTGCAAACCGGTTAAATGTTGCGCGCGATAAAATCGCGCCATCGTTAAGGCAGGCATGATTCAATTTATC
>JBQTJZ010000054.1:0-9054 GCA_052386615.1 Methylophilaceae bacterium | reverse complement strand
TCAATCAACCGTGGATGTGATTGGCTTTTATTTGCAAGACCAAATCAAATTATCATCACAATGGCAGGCAATTGTTGGCTTGAGGCATGATCGATTTGTGACCGATTTTGATGGTGTAAGAAGAAATGCTGCCACCAATGCGCCTATTTCCGAGAGCTTCAACGTAACGGATACCTTCCTTTCGCCACGTGCTGGTCTCATTTTCAAGCCAGTTGAGCCAGTTTCACTTTATACCAACTATAGCGTTTCCTACGTGCCCAGAGCGGGTGATCAGCTGACCTCACTTACCCTCACCAATGCGTCTTTCAGGCCTGAAAAATTCATCAACTATGAAGTAGGCGCCAAATGGGACATCAATCCAAATCTGGCCTTTACCGCAGCCGTATATAAGTTAGAACGTGAAAACGTACAAATCACTGACCCTAATAATGCTGCATTGCAAATTTTAGTGGATGGCCAAGAAACTAAAGGGGTTGAACTGGGAATAGCAGGTAATATTACTGACAAGTGGAGTATATTTGGCGGTATTGCCTTCCAAGATGGCGAAGTGACCAAGCAGCAAGGGGCTGGTACTGGCGCGGTGCTTAAGGGTGCCGAACTCGGCCAAACCCCTGACCGCACACTGTCATTATGGAATCGTTATGACATCAATGACACTTGGGGCGTGGCACTGGGCATAGTTAGCCGCTCGAGTATGTATGCGCTATCGCCTACGGCTACTCAAAGCACGCTATTACCTGGCTACACCCGTTACGATGCTGCTATTTATGGCAAATTCAGTGACAAGCTACGCTTACAAGTCAATTTGGAAAACTTGACCAACAAAGAATATGCACTATTTGCCCATAATAATCAAAATATCACGCCTGGCTCACCCTTTACTGGTCGCGCAACGCTGATTTATGATTTCTAATTAAATAATTCATCGTACTTTTCAAAAGCCCAGGTATGTCATGGGCTTTTTCATTGGCTGGTCTGCATCTACCCACATAGCAAATTGTCTAGTCGATGATAAAATATGGCTATGACCCATTCTGCAGACTCGCTTCATCATTTTATATTCGAAAATACGCCCATTCGTGGCAATTTGGTTCACTTAAACCAAACGTTTCATGATGTTTTACAACACCAAACGTTACCTTTAGTACTCAAAAAAGCGTTAGGTGAGCTAATGGCGGCCAGCGTATTACTTTCGTCTACCCTTAAAATGGAAGGGACACTCATTTTACAAATACAAAATAAAGGGGCGCTCAAATTATTGGTGGTGGAATGTAACTCTACATTGCAGATACGCGCAACCGCAAAATGGAGTGGCGAAATTGCCGACCATACAGCCTTTTTAGATTTGATTCAGCAAGCGCATTGCATCATCACGTTAGACCCTAAAGAGGGTGAGCCTTATCAAGGGATTGTGCCCATTGAAGGCGAGACTATTGCCGAAATGCTGGAGCATTACATGCTCCGTTCGCAACAGATTGATACCAAACTCTGGCTTAACTGTGATGGCGAAAATGTTGCCGGTATGCTCATTCAGAAACTGCCAGAATTGCCCCTACAGGACGCTGATGCGTGGAATCGCATCAACCTCCTTGCGAACACGGTCAGCATGCAGGAACTGCAAACACTCTCCCCACAACAATTATTAAGCCGTCTTTTTAGTGAAGAAGACATACGCCTGTTTGCCGCCAAACCTACCCAATTTCACTGTAGTTGCAACCGCACCAGCGTCTCCAACATGCTACACATGCTGGGCAGAGCTGAAATTGAAAGTATTTTAGCCGAACAAGGCAATATTACCGTGAACTGCGACTTTTGTAATAGGCAATATAGGTTTGATGCGGTTGATGCGGCTACCATTTTTGTGAGCGAACCCATGCTAAAAGCAACTCAGTCGCTGCATTAGCTATTTACATAGATGCGGTAAGTATTCTTTGGGAATATTGGTTCTGTTTTCACCGTTAAGGGTCATTTGATCTGGCGCCTTAGCGCTACCACACACCCAAGCTACGGGAACATTTTGCGACTCCTCAATCACTGCAGGCCTTATTGAAAGTACTTGTCCTTTAATTTTTGGGTGTGCCTTATTACCAAAAGTCATGTGGATGACACCCTCTTGCACTTCTAGTGCACTGATGAAGTTACTCACCACTCTTTGAGGCACGGGCAAACCAACCTCTGCATTGCCTGCCGGCAAAGTCTTGCTCGCCTTCCAAGCGGCAGCAATCGGTTCTTTCGCCGCGTCTGCCAATGGAAGTGCGGCTAACACCTGCTCTCTAATGATACGATCCATGCTAGATGGAACCGCAATCAACGCTAGAATAGCGATAATCGCCACTACCACCATCATTTCTATTACGCTAAATCCTATGTTTTTATTTATTCGCATATCGTTTCCTTTCGCTACTATGCGACACTGGTTTGCCGTACACGTTCAAACAAACATATCGCTGTCGCAGCTGCTGCATTGAGTGACTCTAAGCCATGCTGCATCGGAATACTCACCCGATGACTTACTGCCTGCATCACGGCGTAGCTTAGGCCAGCGCCTTCGTTGCCAACCACAAACGCGGTGGGCTTTCTTAAGTCTTGCGCATACAACGACTCGCCATCAAGCGTCATCGCATAAGTGTTACCAGCAAAACCTTGTAATGCCTCCACCATATCGACATATTCAATAATCGGGAGCTGAAATTGTGCGCCTTGCCCGCCACGCAAACACTTGGGTGACCACGCATCAGTGCAACCTTTAGAACAATAGACGGCTTGTACGCCCGCCCCCAGCGCCGTTCGCAACATACTTCCTAAATTACCCGGGTCTTGAATATCTTCTAAAAACAGGGCAAAACTAGCCGTTTCTGACAGCGGAATATGGGGTGTTTTCACTAAAGCCATAATCCCTGTGCTGCTCGCAACTGGTGTCAGCTCTGCAAACATCAAAGTGGGAAACATGAGAGTATTCACATCGGCTAAATGTTGCATGAGATTGGTTGCTTCAAGCGAGCTTTTGCCTTCAGGAACAACCAGTAACTCAGGTTCGCCAAATGCCTGCATATAGGCTTCAATCAAATGCACGCCATCTAGCAATGTTTTGCCTTCGGCACGGCGCTCACGCGCGTTATCTGCCAGCTTTTTTAGCTGTTTAAAAACGGGGTTATCGCGCGAAATAATATGCTTAAAAGATTGATCTGTGCTCATACGCACATTCTATCGCAAGCTACTTGTTCGCTTGCAATATTAAGCGTAAATTTCACCTGTTGTAAAAACAATAGTGAACCATTGACGAAACACTTTAGGGAGAACAACATGAACTTAACAAAAAGAGCAGTTGCAGAACTGATTGGCACATTTTGGTTGGTGTTGGGCGGTTGTGGCAGTGCGGTTTTGGCGGCGGGCATTCCAGAGTTAGGCTTAGGTTATTTAGGGGTTTCGCTGGCGTTTGGCTTAACAGTGCTGACAATGGCATACGCCATTGGTCATATTTCGGGTTGCCATTTAAACCCAGCAGTATCTATCGGCTTAGTCGCTGGAGGACGTTTTAAAGCAGCAGAATTACCGCACTATATTATTGCGCAAGTTATCGGCGCAATTCTGGCAGCACTACTTATTAAGTGCATTGCCAGCGGCATCGATGGCTACGCAGGTGGCTTGGCCAGTAATGGGTTTGCTGAACACTCGCCGCAAGGTTATAGCCTGTACGCTGGCTTTGTGACAGAAGTGGTGATGACGGCCATGTTCTTATTTATCATCATGGGCGCTACCGATAAACGCGCACCCGCTGGCTTGGCGCCACTGGCCATTGGTTTTACGCTTGCGCTAATTCACATGATTAGCATCCCTGTTACCAACACTTCGGTGAACCCTGCCCGCAGCACAGGCCCTGCCTTGCTAGAAGGCGGCATTGCGCTGGATCAGCTTTGGTTATTTTGGCTAGCACCTATTATTGGCGCGGTCATTGGCGCGCTGGTATATAACTTTATCAATAAAGATTAATTTTTGTCACTGTATACTTGGTTAGTGTCATTGCGGGCTTGACCCGCAATCTAGTATTAACCAGATGCTGAATCAAGTTCAGCATGACAGCCAACTCGGAAGCCCGCCGTATGCGGGCTTTTTATTTGCTTTATAATACGTAGATGGCTAAAACACTCGATTTAGAACGTATTTTAAGTAAGCAAGGTTTTGGTACGCGCAAACAATGCCGCATCATGATTTTTAATGAGGAAATCACCGTGAATGGTGAAATGTGCAATGACCCAGATGCGGAATTTGCACTTGAAAATTTGCAGTTTACCGTTAAAGGTGAGCTTTGGGATTACAAAGAAAAATCGTATTTAATGATGCACAAACCCGCCAATTACGAATGCTCGCACAAAACTCAGCATCACCCAACGATTTACAGCCTGCTACCACACCCACTGGTTGAGCGCGACGTACAGTGCATCGGCAGGTTAGACGAAGACACCACTGGGCTGATTTTGATTTCGGACGATGGGCAATTTATACACCGCATGAGCTCGCCCAAACACAAAGTGCCAAAAATTTATGAAGTCACCTGCAAACACCCTATTCTGCAAGCCAATATTGATGCGCTACTCAGCGGAGTTAAATTGATTGATGAAGAAGAAACCATTGCAGCATTAGATGTAAAACAAATCAGCGAGCGCGTTATTCATATGACATTGGCAGAAGGCAAATATCACCAAGTGAAACGTATGGTTGCCGTCATCAGCAATCGCGTGGAAGCCTTAAAACGTATTCAAATTGGCGAGTTAAAACTGCCAGATGATTTAAAAGTGGGTGAATGGCGGTGGTTAAGTGAGCGTGATATGATGAGCCTAGAAAAAATGCAAGATTAGCTAGCTATGTTTATCAGTGTCATATTTTAAAAAGGTGCTATAAAATTAGCTAACCAATTGAATTTATAATGAAATTAACATTTAATAACAAAATATCAACCTGCCCCAATAAAAAATTAAGTTCTTTTTTGGGGTCTACTTTAAGTTAGGCTTTATCATGTTCCGAGCGTTGTTACGTGGAGCTATCCAATGACCCTGGCAAACCAACCTGACTTGTTTCTTCCCAGCCGCCAGGCTGGCCCGGTCTCTTACGACATGCCAGATGGAGAGGTGTTGTTGTTCAAGCACCTATTTAATCGCTCTGAGTCAGACCTCTTTTATAATACGCTCCTTGTCTCCACCAAATGGCAACAGGACAAGATAAAGCTATACGGAAAGGCATTTGACCTACCACGCCTGACGGCGTGGTACGGCGACTCCGACAAGACATACACCTACTCAGGTATCCCGATGCGCCCGCTCGCTTGGACGCCGGAGCTGCTACGCATTAAGCAGCGCATTGAGGAAGAGGCAGAAACGGTGTTTTCAAGCGTCTTGCTCAACCAGTATCGAACAGGACAAGACAGCGTCAGCTGGCATAGCGACAACGAGAAAGAACTTGGAAACAACCCGATCATAGGCTCTGTGAGTTTCGGCGAGACGCGGATGTTCCAGATGAGACACTTAAAGCGAAAAGACCTGCCGCGATTGGATATCCCGCTGAGCCATGGCTCATTCTTGTTGATGAGGGGGCCAACTCAGCACCATTGGGAACATCAAATCCCAAAGACAGCTCGAGCGGTCAAGCCAAGGATAAATCTTACCTTCCGCGTCATCCGGTAATGCGCGCGGAATCGTATGTACAAAAAAATTCTTAGCGAAATATTTAAGCAAAATGGGGTCAGCAACCCAGACGCGCAGGCCAATTATCTTCGATCTCTCAGGCCCAGCGCCAGAGCGCTCTGGCAGGCATACCAGAGTCAGGCAGTCGCCGTTAACTATGCGGAACCAGCAATGCAAGAAGCATATTTGCTTCGATACTTCGTGCCGTATTCGCACTTGCTGCCTACCGTCCTGCAGCATCTGGAAACGAAAGGAATTGGTGTTTCCGCAACAGAGGACTTACTCACGGCATGCTTCTTCGGGTGCGGTCCCGGACCGGAGATAGTAGGTCTGATTCGTCATCTCAAGCGCAAAGCTGAACGACCTGAGATGCTGATCGCCCGGATGTTTGATATTGCATCTGCGTCATGGCAGCACAGTCGAGCAATCGTTAAGAACAGCATTCTCGTCGACGAATGGGATGGCGGTTTAATAGAAATTGATCCTGCTGCAGCAGACATTTCGGCACTAGCGTTGTCTCCGCAAAATGACGGTGCTCGGCGCAAGGTTCAAGAGGCCGACCTCGTCGTATTCCAGAATTGTCTCAATGAGCTAAGCACCACAGCGCTGGCAGCGGTTGCCAACAACTTGCGCGCATTGCTCAATACAGCGAAGAAGAATGCGACACTTGTTCTAATCGAGCGCGACGGGTATGCGGCAACAGACGAAATGCTGCTAGACCTGTATAAATGGGCAGCAACCCAAGCTGGTACCTTTAGCGCGGTTGGCGAGCTATCCGCTGCATCCGAATTGAACTGCAGGGACATGCTTGATCAGATTCCTGAAATCGTAACCATGAATCTGTTTGTTCGTAAGCGAGACATGTCGCAGATTTCCTCCGAAGAATCTGGATTGATTCTCGCTGCCAGCGTAAAGTACAAATGGCTCGCAATTTCAAAACTGGCCTAACAACAGGTTTCAGTGGACGTCCTCGCCTTCGGTGAGGCCGCCGCTGAGCCTGGGCGTTATATATTTACATATAAATATATGGCTATTTATATGTAAATATACTATTATCCATTAATGGCAAAAACTAAGTTCGAGTGGAACAAAGATAAAGACGCAGAGAATTTAAAAAAACATAGCATTTCATTTTCTGTTGCTCAATATGCTTTCGCAGACCCGTTGCGTGTGATTGCCAAAGACGAAACCCACAGCCAAGAGGAAGAGCGCTTTTATTGTTTTGGTCTAGTAAATGGCGGTGTTTTAACTGTGCGGTTTACTTATCGTAACTCCGTTATTCGGATAATTGGCGCTGGTTCCTGGCGCACAGGAAAGACAATTTATGAGCACGAAAACAAAGTTTCAGAGTAAGTTAATGCCTGCTGAGCAGGCGTTAACTGGAACTAAAATCAAATATACAGATGAGTCTTTGGGGGATATTAAAGTCATTAAAGACTTTTTGCCATCGCCCACTGAACTTGCATTTAATGAGGAAGCGGTGAAGGTCACTTTATCTCTAAGTAAAAAAAGTATTGATTTTTTTAAGTCAGAGGCAGCTAAAAATCATACGCAATATCAGCGCATGATTCGTCGCCTAGTGGACGCTTATGTTTCTTCTCACAGCTAACCCCAACCCATCCATCAAGCGGATAGCGCTAGACTGTAAAGGTCTTCACCAACCAACTAAGCTGCTAAAGCAGCAAGTTGGTTGCGATAAGCCCCTAAATTTAAACGCTTGCCAGCGTAGGACTTAATAGATGAGCGTTTTGTGCCGCAGGGTAAGTTAAGGTGAGCGCATGGAACGTTTATTTTTCAACCGCAGTCAGTTTAAACCCTGCTTTTTTGAAAGCTTCGATTAAACCGCTCTCTCCCGCCAGGTGAGATGCGCCAACCGCCACAAAGCTAGAAGTTTTGTTTGCCATTTCCACGGTACGATCAGCCATCGCTCTATTTCTCTTATCCAACAAACTTGCTCGCATTTTTTCCCACAATGCTTTGGGCAACATACCGCTGGTAATTTCTTCATCTAAAGCGGATATTTTACGGCTATCTCCCGCCAGATAAGCGGCCAACAAACGCTCAAAGTCGCGCTCTTTTTCTTCCTGCGTGCGCCTTAACACGGCACGTAACATCACCATTTGCTCATCACGGCTAAAATCATCCATAATGCCAAAATGTTCTTTTGCTGTCTCGATTCCCACCACTTGTTTATTCAAATCTTCGGCATTACGCATCAGCAGATTATCTTGCGCAAATGGAGTTTGGGGTTTTGGCAAATCGAACACCACCGCCAGTAGCCAAGGTTTCATTCGCATTGCGGCTTCCAAGTGCATTACATGAAAATCTGCCAAAGCTTTCACTTGCTCGAATTCAGGCTCGGTAATCATTTGCGCCAGATTTCCATCTGACATTAAAAAGAGAGAAGGGTCGTTATTGGGCTCGTTTTCCATCACGAACAAATCAACACTTTTCAGCGCCTCAGTCACACTAGGCGCAAACTGTGTCACGCGGTTGTCATCCGTGTGCATGGTGCCAAACAAGTAGCTGGTGATGCCAGTCGGCGATTCCAGCTTCCAGAACAGACCTTTTTCTGTCGCTTGCGCGATACTTAAAAATCCAGCAAAAACAAGCATTAACAGCAAATTGAGAAATGACTTAACGCGCATGGCACCTCCATTAACAAGCATAACGATAAGTGTCTAAACCCACGAATTAGTTCAACAGATCTAACGGCTACGGCTTGATCGCGCCGCATTCTTGAAATTGTTAAACGCCTTAGGCAAAGCCTTTTTGGGTTTGAAGACACTGCCATCCGATTGTCGAATAACCGCAGAAACCACTGGTTGATAGGCTGGTACAAGGTGTTTCTTACTATTGCCTATCAAATCTGCACGCCCCATCCTATTCAACGCTTCACGTAGCACCGGCCAGTTGACTGGGTCATGATAGCGAATAAACGCTTTATGCAATTTACGCTGATTGCCGCTTTTGGGGATTGGCACATTATCAGAATCTGCGGTCACTTTGCGCAAGGGATTCTTACCACTGTGATACATGGCTGTCGCCATCGCCATCGGCGTAGGGGTAAAATTTTGCACTTGATCTAATCTAAACTCGTATTTCTTTAACCATAACGCCAAATTCAGCATGTCCTCATCAGTGGTGCCAGGGTGTGCCGCAATAAAATAGGGAATCAGATACTGCTTTTTGCCCACTTCGGCACTGAATTTTTCGAACATCGCCTTAAATTCATCATACGCACCCATGCCTGGCTTCATCATTTTACTCAGCACATTTTCTTCACTGTGTTCTGGGGCAATTTTTAAGTAGCCACCCACATGATGATGCACCAGTTCTTTGACATACTCTGGCGATTTCACTGCCAAGTCATAAC
>JBQTJZ010000053.1:0-2394 GCA_052386615.1 Methylophilaceae bacterium | reverse complement strand
TCACCAAAGGTCATTATTTCTGCATTTTTAATGATAAATGCACTTTTTTTCCCTCTTATTGCATGTATTTTGTGAATTGTCTTAATCTGCTCTTGGTCTGCTATAAACCCGCTACCCCAAATTCTGGTTTTTCTACTCCAGAAGTGATTTTTTAGTCTTTGTAATATACTCCCCACCGCTAGCAAGTCGGCATTATTGGGTGTGGCATGAATAATATCCATGCCTGATAGGTGAGCAATTAATATCGGCGATAACCAATCACCAAAGTTTTTTTGTCCCTTCTTGAGAGAGGAGGACCAGTGTAGACGGAGTTTATTCACGGTCGAGTTAATATTGACTCATGATTAATTTTTACAAAGTTGATTTCTGATAAATAACAATATACTTCTTAGCTTTTGTTTCTTCAAATCGTTTTATTTCGCGGTAATTTGGCAATTGCTCTAGTATGAATTTCTCGCGCTCCGGATGTTTTGATGCATGATTAATCATCAAGTATTCATAATGATAAACTGATTTATTCTCAATGGCTGAGGTGACGATTGCCCAATTATCAGTCCATTTGCTGATGAAGGGCTGATTCGCGTAATAACGCGCTCTAGGATCATCATAAAAAACAGTTTGACCCGTCGCGTTATTTTGTTTAAGCCACGATACGGCGTCTTGCATATAGTTGTAACCTGTCTGTTTGGGTAAAACGTTTTTAATAATGCTGAGTAACATTACTGTTAACAACGCAACAATGAACCACTTCCACTTTGTATCGCTCTTTTTTGCAGATTCCAGATATTTAAACGTATTCGCTAAAAAGAGTGATGCCAATATCATCAGTAAAAAAGCCAAAGGTACGACATATCTGCCTGAAAGTACGAATACTTTAGTGATAATTAAAGCCATATTGATGATGGCGATGACGGCAGCTACCTTTACTATGTGAAACGTATCCTGGTCAACAAGTGACGGTTTGGTTTTAATCGCAAAAAAAGCCAACCCCACGTTGATAACACCAGTAGTCGATAGCATTTTAGCTAGCATTACATAGAGAAAAGTCAGCAACAGTCCTTGTGTTGCAAACTCATCAAGATGCTGTCCCAGTACTTGCTGCGACATGATGCTGGCTTTTACAAAAAGTTGTTGCGTGAGTTCGTCATACAAACGCAAAGTAAACACTTCATGTAGTCTGCCAAAACTGTTAATCGATAAATCATCGGATAGCAAAGTGATGCCTAGAACACTAACGATGGCTATCAGGCTCACTGAGTTGGCGATGAGGTATTGATGTACACGATTGCCGATTTGCTGCTGGGCAAAAAGTAAGACAAATGGTAGCCCAATCAGATAAGTGATCCCTTCAATTCTAAACAGGGTGGCCGTCATCGCGCATAATTGCCAAAAAAGCGCATCGTAAAGGTGCCCAGTTTTGTAATAACGAATAAAAAATACCAAGCTAAGCAGAAAGAAAGCCCAAAAACCCTCATCTCTAAGTAGCATTTCCAACACGTCACCAACGATATATTGCGTACTAAAAAGAATTAATGCACCAGCTAGCATGGCTTTGTTTTTGCCGCCAGCAAGCTGAATCAGTTTAATAAAACTGGCCGTTGCAATCCCAAAAAAAACAACATTCAGCACTTGTGCAGAAAGATGTATGCTGAGCGTCGTGATGTTATGAACTGCGGCGATTAATAGTGCATAAAGGGGCCATCTGAAGACTTCAACTGCTTGTTTCCATTCTCCCAGCGCGAATAGTCTGGCACTTTCAAAATACAGCACTGAGTCTGGGTTAATCCAGCCGTGCTGTATATATTGCATTTGCGCTGCAATCAGCATACCTAAAAGAACAATGATCCAATGCAACTTATTGGTTGATAACGTTTCGATCTTTTTGATGAGCGAGGTAAACATTGAGTTTTACAGCTTAATATCGTTGATGACTTGTTGGGGACGAATATGCTTAAGGCAATTTAACTGTGTTTTCGGGTCTGTCAGCGGGCACTCGCGTTGAAAGCACGGGCTACAGGCCAAACCTAAGTATTCTATTACCGCATCTGGCTGCATCGGCGGCGTGTGTTGTGGATTGCTAGAGCCATAAATCGCAATGAGTTTTAGGTTAAGCGCAGCGGCAACATGCATTAAGCCAGAATCGTTACTTACTACAGCATTACAACACGACATCAAATCAATGGCTTCTCCCAAGTTGGTTTTGCCACCAAAATTGGTACATTGGTTCTGCGCGAGCTGGTTGATGTGTGTGGTTACTGATACGTCTTTATCCGAGCCAAACAGCCAAACCTGCCAGCCAGCCTCAATCGCATTGCGGGCGACTTCTGCGTAGTATTCCGTCGGCCAGCGCTTGGCTTCGCCGTACTCTGCACCTGGGCAAAGCCCCAGTATCTT
>JBQTJZ010000052.1:0-3691 GCA_052386615.1 Methylophilaceae bacterium | reverse complement strand
CCAGACTTCTTTAAGGTGGGAGAAAAGAATTTTTTGACCATTAATGAAGAGCATTCTGGCATTATCGAAGTAACGGCCCTACTCAAAAAAGCATCTTGGTTTGATAAAAGCAAGCGCTATTATTTAGGGAATACTCAGGTGCACCCGCAAGGGGAGCAAGATAAAGCGATTTACCTAAAATACGGGCAGTTATGGCTTATTTCGGGTCCTAAGTTTGAGCCATAGCGTCAATGCTTGAAGGGTTTTGTTGCAATTTAGTGGCTCAGGTATAATGAGTCGCTTAAGTCACAGAGAATAAATTATGTACAAACACCCCCTTATCGATAGAGATAAAATGTCGGTGCAACAGGCGCTGGATATCTTGATTGAAGGCAATCATCGTTTTGCAAATAACTTAACTACGAATAAAGATTTGCATAATTTGGTCATGATGACCAAGGATAAGCAACATCCATTTGTTTCAATGTTAAGCTGCAGTGATTCGCGTGCACCGGTAGAAATGGTGTTTGATCAAGCGCTTGGGGATGTATTTAGCGTGCGCTTGGCGGGCAATATCGCCTCGGATAAAGCCATCGGTAGTTTGGAATTTGGCTGCAAGTATTTAGGCAGCAAACTGGTGGTGGTGCTGGGCCATAGTGCTTGTGGCGCAGTGAAAGCAGCCTGCGATGATTTTAGAGATGGACATATTGGTGAAATTATTAATTTAATTAAACCGGCTGTACGATCAGAAAAAACCATCGTGGAAAACCGTAACTCGGCTAATGAGGAATTTGTTGCCAAAGTGTGTGAACTGAGCGTGAAGTGGCAAATTGATGAAATTATTCACTCCAGCGAAATTATTCAAGATATGCTCAGCAACAAACAAATCGGCGTTGTGGGGGGGATTTATGATCTTGCTTCTGGCGAGGTAAGGTTTTTACCCGACACCCTGATGTTATAGCAACTGAAGCGACCGACTTCTTCCCCAACTCTGCATTAACGGTGACCTTCTTTTGCCATGTTGATGCTGTACTTGGGGATTTCTACTACCAAGTCTTCTTTACCCACGATTGCTTGGCATGATAGACGCGAGAGGGGCTCTAATCCCCACGCTTTATCGAGTAAGTCTTCTTCATTTTCCTGTGCTTCGTTAAGTGTTTTATAGCCTTCGCGCACAATGACATGACAAGTCGTGCAAGCACATACCTGATCACAGGCGTGATCAATATCGATGTCGTTGTCGAGTAAGTTTTGGCAAATCGAATCACCTTGCTTGGCATCAAATACGACACCGTCAGGGCAAAGTTCGATGTGAGGTAAAACAATAATTTGTGGCATGAGGGATCTCTAAAGTAGCTATAAGTTGACTGCACCAATATTTTTGCCGGCGAGCGCGCTTTTCACGCCCGCATCCATGCGCTTGGCTGCGAAGTCTTCAGTGGCGGTATTTAACGATTCGGCTGCTTGGCGAATAGCATCAGCAAGGTCTGGGGTATCATCCGCATCCAGTAAGCGTTGTAGGGTATCCATCTGTATCGTAATAGCCCGCTTTTCACTCGAATTAAGCAATTGACCGTCTTTGTCTAAAGCTGCTTGAATAGACACCAGTAAACTTGTTGCGTCCACTTTGGCTTCAGCCAGTGCGCGTGCTTGCTTGTCAACTTCAGCCGCAGCAAAACTATTATTGAGTATAGCTAAGATCTGATCTTCGCTTAGACCATAAGAAGGTTTCACTACGATATTGGCTTCAATATTACTACCGGTTTCGCGTGCGGAAACACTTAATAAGCCATCGGCATCTACCGTGAATGTCACGCGAATGCGTGCGGCACCAGCTACCATCGGCGGAATACCGCGTAACTCAAATTGTGCCAGCGAGCGGCAGTCGCTAACGAGTTCGCGCTCGCCTTGTAGCACATGGATGCTCATCGCAGTTTGGCCATCTTTGAAAGTGGTGAATTCTTGCGCGCGTGCGATAGGCAAAGTGGCATTGCGCGGGATAATTTTCTCGACTAGGCCGCCCATGGTTTCTAAACCAAGCGATAGCGGAATAACATCCAGCAATAGCAAATCGTGATCGCTTTTGTTACCCGCCAGTGCGTGGGCTTGGATCGCCGCGCCGAGTGCCACAACTTTATCGGGATCTAGATTAGTTAGCGGCGTTTGTTTGAAAAAATCCGCTACTGCTAAGCGGATTTGTGGCATGCGGGTTGCGCCGCCTACCAGCACCACGCCGTGGATATCTTCAATTTTCAAATCGGCATCGCGCAGCGCTTTTTTGATTGGGGCTAGCGTTTTAGCCACCAAGTTTTGCGTAAGCTGGTTAAATTGTTGTGTGCTCAAATGCAAGTTGATGACTTCACCGGTACTGAGAACACTGCTAATTTGCGTGCTTTCATGGTCGGTAAGCCATTCTTTAGCTTCACGTGCTTTGGTAAGCAGGGCGCGCGTATTTTGTGCATTGAGTGGTTTGCAATGACTTTGCTCAAGTAACCAGCAAAAAATTCGGCGATCAAAATCGTCGCCACCCAAAGCCGAGTCGCCATTGGTTGCAAGCACCTCAAACACGCCTTTGCTCAGCTTGAGAATAGAAACGTCAAATGTACCGCCGCCTAAATCATAAATGACATAAACCCCTTCACTCGCATTATCTAAGCCGTAGGCCACTGCCGCAGCTGTGGGTTCATTAAGCAAACGTAGCACGTTTAAACCAGCAAGACGTGCTGCATCTTTGGTGGCTTGGCGTTGTGCATCGTCAAAGTAGGCAGGAACAGTAATCACTGCGCCTACCAACTCTCCGCCAAGTGCTTTTTCAGCCCTGGCTTTGAGCGTTTTTAATATCTCTGCAGAGATTTCGACAGGACTTTTAATTCCCGCACGGGTTTCTATTTGTAGCATGCCAGACTGCTCTGCAAAATGGTATGGTTGACTTGAAAAGTCAATATCTTTTAGGCCGCGACCCATAAACCGTTTAACTGAAACGATAGTGTTTTGCGGGTCTTGCGATTGCGCAGCTTGCGCCTGATATCCGACCTCTGACTTCCCATCTTTCAAATAACGCACAACGGAGGGTAGTAAGGCGTGTCCTTGTTCGTCGGTTAAGACGCTACTCAGGCCACTGGTTACGGCGGCAACGAGTGAATTGGTGGTACCTAAATCAATACCCACTGCCAGCCTATGCTGATGAGGTGCTGTGGACATGCCCGGTTCGGAGATTTGTAATAAAGCCATGAGCGTTCTACGGGGTTAATTTTCTATGGATAGTATTGCTTTGTGAATGTCGTCACACACTTTATCAATAAAAATCAATTTACGAGTGGCCTCTGCCGCCGCGGGAAGATCGTGTTTTTGGTCAAATAAATTTGCTAAATCTGCCTGCAATGTCTTTGCTTCGGAGCGCATTTCATCTAGTAAATTTTCTAGGTTAGCACTATTTTTTTTCGCCTTAAAATCTTCTAGTTGTTCACGCCATTCCATTTGCTGCATTAGAAAATAGGCTGGCATGCTGGTATTGGTCTCAGCTATAGCGTTTATGCCTGCTAATTCCAATAAGTATTTTGCTCTACTCGCTGGATTTTTTAGTACTTGGTTTGCGCGTTGGTGTCAAAACAACAGGTTGCTCTGGCATGGCGTATACACTTGAATTTGTAGATGAACTTACTGCCGAAGATATGGCCTTTGAAAGCCATGGCGTAAAAGTGATTGTAGACCC
>JBQTJZ010000051.1:0-2864 GCA_052386615.1 Methylophilaceae bacterium | reverse complement strand
CACGCAGCCTACATTACAGGCGAGACCATTCATGTCAATGGTGGTATGTACATGGCCTAACGTCTAAATGGCTTTATAGGATTATTTGAATTGTGGTGATATTTTTTTGTATTCTTGTAGAGTTTTGCTAGAATACGCACTTAGCTGAGTAAGCTAATTTTTAATCAAAGGGGTAAATAGATGTCTGACATCGAACAACGTGTTAAAAAAATCGTTTGTGAACAATTAGGTGCAAACGAAGCTGACGTAAAAAATGCATCTTCATTCGTAGACGACCTGGGCGCTGATTCACTCGATACTGTTGAGTTGGTGATGGCTTTAGAGGAGGAGTTCGATACTGAAATCCCTGACGAAGAAGCTGAAAAAATCACAACAGTACAGTTAGCCATTGATTACATCAACGCTAACCTCAAATAAATTCAAGTCAACTAGCCCGCGCAAGCGGGCTAGTTTCTTTATAAGTATCGCATATGTCAAAACGTAGAGTGGTTATTACCGGTTTAGGCGTTGTGTCTCCAGTCGGCACCGGTGTATCGGTCGCCTGGGCAAATCTGGTTGCAGGCAAATCAGGCATCACGCGTATTACTAAATTTGACCCTAGCCTGTTTTCTTCGCAAGTAGCTGGCGAGGTTAAAGATTTTAATGTCGAAGATTTTATTACTGCCAAAGACGCACGTCGTATGGATACCTTTATCCAGTATGGTTTAGCGGCCGGCATTGAAGCATTCAAAGATAGCGGTATCGTGGTTACTGAGCAAAACGCAGAGCGCATTGGCGTAGAGATTGGCTCTGGCATTGGTGGTCTTGGTTTAATTGAAGCGACTAACGACACCTATGACGAAGGGGGACCACGCAAAATATCGCCATTTTTTATCCCTGGTACGATTATCAACATGATTTCTGGCAATCTAAGTATCATGTTCGGCTTAAAAGGACCCAATGTGGCTATTGTGACGGCATGCACGACCGGTACCCATTGTATTGGCGATGCGGCGCGTATGATTGAATATGGGGATGCCGATGTCATGGTGGCAGGAGGCGCAGAAGCAGCTATTACCGAGCTCTCGGTAGGCGGCTTTGCTTCTGCACGAGCTTTGTCGAATCGTAACGACGACCCGGCAACGGCAAGCCGACCTTGGGACAAAGACCGAGACGGTTTTGTGATAGGTGAGGGTGCAGGCGTAATGGTATTGGAAGAATATGAACATGCCAAAGCGCGTGGTGCGAAAATTTATGCAGAACTTGTGGGTTACGGGATGAGCGCAGATGCATACCACATGACCGCCCCTAACATGGATGGCCCGCGCCGATCAATGGTGAATGCGCTCAAAAACGCAGGGGTGAATGTCGATCAAGTAAGTTTTATGAATGCGCACGGCACTTCAACACCGCTAGGCGACACCAACGAAACTAATGCTATTAAAGCTACATTTGGTGACCATGCTTACCAATTAGTTGTCAATTCCACAAAATCGATGACAGGGCACTTGCTGGGCGGCGCAGGCGGGTTGGAATCAGTGTTTACTGTGCTTTCTATTCACCATCAACTTTCGCCACCTACCATTAATATTTTTAACCAAGACGCAGAATGTGATTTGGATTATTGTGCAAACACAGCGCGCGACTTAAAAATCGACTACGCGCTCAAAAACAACTTTGGCTTTGGTGGTACCAACGGTAGTTTAGTGTTTAAAAAAATATAACTTAAGAAAATTGAACATTATTTAACTCAAAGTATTTAAGTTAAAAAGCCTATCGCAATCACTGCATAGGCTTTTTTGTTCACTGTCGCTATGGTTTAATGTGGTTTATGCAAAATAAACCTGCAACGATCATTAACGGTAGCTTAAATAATACGATTTCGCCGTTAGATCGTGGTTTAGCCTATGGTGATGGTATTTTTCGTACCTTGATCGTAAAAAATGGCTTACCAGAACAGTGGCCACTGCACTACCAAACTCTGATGGCAGATTGCGGGGCAATTGGCATTGTGTGCCCAAGCGCTGAGTTGCTGATGAGTGATTTGCAGCAATTGTTCTTAGTAGATGAAACTGCTGTTGCAAAAATCATCATTTCCCGTGGCGATGGCGAGCGTGGTTATGCGCCACCTGCTATTACAGCACCTATGCGCATGATAGTAAAATCGATCCTGCCAGATTACCCAGAAAGCAATTTCAAAGAAGGCGTGTATTTGCATGTATGTGAAACGCGATTGGCACATCAGCCTAAACTGGCTGGCATCAAGCATCTTAATCGCTTGGAAAACGTACTGGCACGTATGGAATTCAATGACCCGGCAATTGCTGATGGCTTACTATTAGATTTGGACGATAATGTGATTGAATGTACCTCTGCGAATATTTTCGCGCGTTTCAACAATATTCTACTCACGCCGAAACTGGATAAGTGTGGGGTGGCCGGCATTACACGCCAGCGTATCTTGGCACTTGCCTCAGCGTTGAATTTAACCGCTAAAACTGAAACTTTTAGTCTCCAAAAACTACTGTCTGCGGACGAAATAATCATTTGTAACAGCTTGTATGGCGCATGGCAGGTACTTTCTGTCTCGGGTAAGGCTTGGCCTGAGCAAAACCTTGCAATGGAGACTCGCACAGCACTTGCAAGTCATTATTCAGCATGATGCGTTTTATTAAAGGCTGTCTGATGGTAGTCCTGTTCGCTGCATTAGGCATGTCCGCTTGGTTGGCTTATTATGCAAAAATGCCGCTCAATTTATCACCAGCAGCACAAGAAATTACCATCAAACCCAAGAGTAGCTTAACCAGCATCGCCTATCAACTCAACCAGCAGGGGGTTTTAAAGCAAGCTTGGCCATTTATCCTGCTGGCACGGGTACTGAACAA
>JBQTJZ010000050.1:0-2445 GCA_052386615.1 Methylophilaceae bacterium | reverse complement strand
TGCAAGCGCTGATAACGCAAAAAGAAGATGGTTTGGATGATGACGATACCGATATTGAGTACGAAGATTAATGATCTATAGTGAAAGTGATACGTTATGGAACCTCAAATTTATGTCAATCTACCGGTTAAAAACTTAAATCAAAGCATTGCATTTTTCACACAACTTGGATTTAAATTCAACCCGCAATTTACCGATGAAAATGCCACCTGTATGATCATCGGTGAAGACAGCTTTGTGATGCTTTTGATTGAGGGGTTTTTTCAGACATTCACCAATAAATCTATTGCAGATGCAAAAAGCACTACAGAGGTACTGTTGTGTATTTCTGTTCAAAGTCGCCCAGAGGTAGATAGCATGGTTAAGAAAGCGATAGCGGCTGGCGGAAAAAGTCATCAAAAACCGCAAGATCACGGCTTTATGTACATGCACGGATTTGAAGATTTAGATGGTCATCTATGGGAAATTATGTTCGTGGAACCACAAGCACAAACGAGCTAAAATTTAAATTGGCAGTAGCTCAACTCTTGATATTAATGCCTAGCTGTTTAAGTTTTCGATACAAATGGGTACGCTCCAAACCAGAAATTTCGGCCAGCTTGCTCATGTTCTTATTCACCAGCTTCATGTGATGCTGAAAGTAAAAACGTTCAAATTCATCACGCGCTTCGCGTAGCGGTTGTAATAAATCGATTGGCAACACTGCCTGCAACGCTGCCTGATTTTCAGGAGTGTCGTTAAACTGATCTAGCACACGACTGACGTCTTCCAGAGTAATTTTTTCACCCAAACTCGTAAGCATTAAATTTTGCACCACTGCTTCCAATTGCGCCAAATCGCCCTGCCATTCTGCATTACGTAATGCGTTTAGCGCTGCCACGTCAAAACTTTTGTAATCAACCCCAGATGTTTCCGTGAGTAGCGTTGCCATTGACATGGCCAAATCAGGAATATCTTCGCGGTGGTCGTTAAGTGACGGTACTTTTAGGTTGGTAGACAATGCTTGTAGTAGGGCTTGCTCAAACTGAGCGTTTTCCATCAGTTGCGGCAAACTACATGAAGTAGCGCACACTACACGCGTTTCATATTTTCCCGCTTTAGCTAGCAACAGACTTAACCCTTTCTGTTCGGTTTTGCTAAGTGCCGTGAGTTCATCAATAAATATCACTCCTTCACGCGCTTGATCAAGTAAATCAAGCGGAGCATCTGCTAACTTTTCATATTCTGTCAGGCTCACCCAAGGCGTACCAGCGGTGTGTAGAAAACGTGCACAAAGCTCTACACTGCCCCCTCTTTTCCCCATCAGCAAAAGTGGATTTTTAGTGCGTGAAATTTGTTCTAATCTTTGCTTAAGTTCATTAATCACCGAACTTTTGCCAAAGCTGGCTAAATTCATTTCTGTTTTGGGTAGAGTTTCAGCATGTTTTAACGCAGCATTGACTGTTTTCAGCAATTTTTGCATAGCGATAGGCTTTTCTAAGAAATCAAATGCGCCAATACGTGTAGCCTCTACCGCTGTGTCTATCGTGCCATGACCAGACATCATGACTACTGGCATGGTCAGCAAACCTGCGTTGCCCCATTCTTTAAGTAAACTAATGCCATCACAATCCGGCATCCAAATATCTAACAGCACTAAATCTGGGCGCTTTTCTAAGCGCATTTCTCGTGCTATCTGTGCATTTTCGGCCAAGCTGATGTGATGCCCTTCATCTTGCAAAATATCACTTAACAATTCACGAATGCCCACTTCATCGTCTACTACCAATATATGTCGAGACGCCATAGCTATACTACCCTTTTCACTTTGTTATTCTTTGCAGCATCTGCCGTTTGTTTAGTTGCTTGGTCTTGCTGCATCAGCATAATTTTCTTATCCATAATTTCCAGTGGTAACACAATAGTAATACAGGCTCCGCCAATTTGGTTATTTTCAATTTTGATTTGCCCGAAATGCTCTTCTACTATTTTCTTAACGATAGCCAACCCAAGCCCTGTTCCATGTTTTTTCGTTGTTACATAAGGCTCGAAAGCACTGGTCAACAAGTCTGTTGGAAAACCCTGCCCATTATCTTTAACTATTAATTTAACCGACACAGCATCAAAGGTGGTTTTAACTATCACTTCAGGCTGAGGAACATCCGCCAGCGCATCTTGTGCGTTTTGCATCAAATTATGCAAAACTTGGCGTAGCATGGTTGCGTCCCCCATCAATTCTGGCATATTAGGTGCCAGATCAAAGGCGGTTTTAGCCTGCGCACTATCATATAGATCCGATACATCTTTAATCAATTTATTCAGATTGATTTTGACTAATTTGGCTGATGGTGTCCGTGCATACTCGCTAAATTCATTTACCATCGATTTCATGGCGCTAACCTGATTGACAATGGTGTCTGTCGCGCGCTTGAGTATATTCGCGTCATCCTCATGCAATTTCGTAGC
>JBQTJZ010000049.1:0-6820 GCA_052386615.1 Methylophilaceae bacterium | reverse complement strand
TTACTCACCACAAAAAAAGTGCATCTCAAATCGATTATTCATGAGCTACTTTGGTTTTTGCAGGGTAGTACCAATATCAAATACCTAAAAGATAACGATGTTAAGATTTGGGATGAGTGGGCGGATGAACATGGCAATCTTGGCCCCGTCTATGGCTACCAATGGCGTAATTGGCCGAAACCAGATGGCAGCCATATCGACCAAATTACACAAGTAGTGATTGCGATTAAAAAAACCCCAGATTCACGGCGTTTAATCGTTTCCGCATGGAACGTGGCTGATGTGGATCAAATGAAGTTACCACCCTGTCACGCATTCTTTCAGTTTTACGTGGCCGATGGCAGATTGAGTTGCCAACTGTATCAACGTAGCGCAGATATATTTTTGGGTGTGCCGTTTCATATTGCTTCTTATGCTTTACTGACGATGATGGGGGCGCAAGTGTGCGGCTTAAAACTGGGCGATTTTGTACATACACTTGGTGATGCGCACATTTATTCCAATCATTTAGAGCAGGTAAATGAGCAGTTGTCACGCACACCAAAAACGTTGCCACAAATGCGTATTAAACCGGATGTAAACGATATTTTTAGCTTTAAGTTTGAAGATTTTACGCTAGAAAACTACAATCCAGACCCAGCGATTAAAGCGCCTGTTGCGGTTTAACAATTCAAAAGAAAAGAGGCTGATCTAAGTGATTAGATCAGCCTCTACCTGTGACTCTCAGGGGTAAATCACAAGTAAGTTAAACGTTTTAATGCATGACCGGCATGGTTGTACTCGTATCTTTCATAGTGAGTACAGTTTTAAAGTTTTCGAACTCATCTGCAGCAATCATGCCGTCATGGTTTAAGTCGCTGGCATCAAATTGCCTAATTAATGTACTATCTTTAACGGCTTCTCTGAGGGAGATTCTGCCATCACCATTACCGTCCAGCTTCCTAAAGTCAGCATCGTCTGCGACTGCATAGCTACTCAAAGTGGCGATACCAAAAATCGCAGTACTCATCAATACTGAGTGGGTGGTTTTAGTCAAAGAAGCTAAATTCATGTAGATATTCCAAAAATCACGTCTGTTTAATTACAGTATTAGCGATTATCGTGCCAACTTATTTAAGTGTGTAAAATCAATTACTTAAAATAAATCGTATTGACAATCAAAGGATAATATGTCGCCTAGAAGCAACACATAAATCAAGATATTTTCTAACTAGTTGAAAATAATAGAAATAATATGTCGCTCATTAACGACACAAATAAGAAGTTAGTTTTCTTCCTTGTTTTTGAAAGCATGGGCTTGAATATGATGGCGCTCTAACAAGCGATAAAATTCGGTACGATTGCGTTTTGCCAGTTTGGCTGCCTGTGCAACATTACCTTGCGTAGCCTTAAGCAGGTTAATCAGATAATTTTGTTCAAAGTGTTGCTTAGCAGTATCAAAAGACATGATGGCGGTGCTGGCTTCTTGCAACGCTTTTTGCAGCGAACTCACTGGAATGACTGGCGTTGTTGCAAGCACTACGGTTTGCTCTACAATGTTTTGCAATTGACGTACATTGCCTGGCCAGTTTGCCGAAATTAATATCTCTAATGCTTCAGGTGCGAAACTGGACACTTTTTTCTTGTATTTTTTGTTAAAGAGGCTGATAAAATGATTGGCGAGTAGGCCAATGTCTTCGCGGCGATTCGCTAAAGAAGGAATTTCAAGGCTTACTACATTGATACGGTAAAATAAGTCTTCACGAAAACGACCCTCTCGCATCTCTTTACCTAAATCGCGGTGTGTGGCAGAAAGGAGTCTCACATCGATGCTGATATCGTTAGTACTGCCGACAGCGCGAATCACCCTTTCTTGTAGCGCTCGCAATACTTTCACTTGTAAAGCTTGTGGCATATCGCCAATTTCATCTAAAAATAAGGTACCTCCGCTAGCGCTTTCAAATAGCCCAATATGGTTCTTAACTGCGCCAGTAAAGGCACCTTTGTGATGACCAAATAATTCGGACTCAAGTAAGTTTTCTGGAATTGCGCCACAATTAATGGCAACAAAAGGTTTGCTACTGCGTGCGCTGGCAAGATGTATTGCACGTGCTAAAAGCTCTTTTCCGGAGCCACTTTCACCCTGAATAAACACGCTGGCATCGGTTGCTGCGACGAGTTTCGCCTGACCAAGTAGGTTTTCCATTTGCGGACTACGCGTCAAAATATCGTTACGCCAGCGCAAGTCATCTGACAGGTTAAGCACAGCTTGAGACCCACTCACCCGCAATGCGGAGGCAACCTGCTGTAATAGTGTCTGACTATCAAACGGTTTGGTCAAAAAGCCAAACGCACCACTTTGCGTGGCGCGCACCGCATCTGGAATAGAGCCATGCGCAGTGAGAATAATCACTGGCAAAGTAGGGTGTGCATGATGGACAGACTCAAGCAAAGCCATGCCATCCATCGCGGGCATCCGCAGGTCGCTAATCACAAGGTCCGGGCGTTTTAGTGCGACGATAGACATTGCTTCAGCACCATTGTTAGCGGTGGCGGTGCCATAGCCTGCGGCTAACAGTCGCATACTGATAAGCTTGAGGATATCTTGGTCATCATCGACAATAAGGATATTGGGTTTTTGCATCGCTTAAGGGCTGCTGCCATCGGTTTTAGTGTTGCGCTCTTGAATTTTTTTCTCGATATTTTTTAAATCATTCAGTTTTTGCGCTAATGCGTCATTTTTTTGTTGCAAAGCCTCAATCTTTTGTTGCAGAATCTCCGTTTTATGCTGAATGACTTCATTCTTCTTTGCTTCATCACGTAATTTTTGTAATTGCTTAGCATCATCCAGCGTGTATTCATGTAACAAGCCGACTAATGTTGCATCAGCGGCGCTCAAACTATTCTCTTGCAGCATGGCTTGTAGCAGATTTTGTGCCTTAGCGGAGTCACGCATGCGGCTGCTAGGTAGCGACAACATGGCCGCCAGCTTGATACGATTTGGTAAATCATGAGGGTTGGTTGCTAATTGTTGATTCGTTTCCGCCAATACTTTTTTTTGCGCTTCGGGTGCTAGGTTAGCGTAAATATCCAGAAAATAAAGTAATTCTTCTACATGGGTTTGCTTACTTGTTATGAGGGTAACGTTGTTGTTTGTTGCTGTATCTTTAGGAATCACTGGATTACTACCGCAACCCAAGGCTAATATAGCGCTACAGAGCAATAAAACATAAGATCGAATACTCATTTAGTCTCCAATGGGTGCTTGTTTGCCCTGGGTAATCGCACGGTAAAATGCGCGCCTTGCCGCGAAGGCGATAACTGAATGGTGCCACCATGTGCTTCAACGAGGTCTTTGGCAATGGTTAAACCTAGGCCGCTTCCGCTGATTAAGCTTTTGTGCAAGGTGTCGCCCCGATAAAATGGGTCGAATAACTTATCCAAATCATCTTTTGCCAAACCAGGCCCACTATCTAATACTTCGATAATATGCCATAGTTTTTCTTGTCTTACGACCACTTTAATTTTTCCCAAATTGGGGGTAAATTTCACCGCATTGGAAATTAAATTATCCAATACGATAGTGAGCTTTTCCTCATCAGCCACAATCAACTCGGGGACATTAAATTGCGTTTCTATGGTTAACTGCTTGTTATCAATGCTGAGTGCATGCGCCTGAATGACTTTATTCACGACATCTTGCAGATCTAACAGATGCAAACTGAGTTTGGGCTGAATAGTCTGCTTAGTATAGTTTAATAAGTTTTCTATCATTTTTTGCAGCCGAATACTATTATCGCGCAGAATTTGCGTGATTTCGGCCTGTTGCGGTGACAGTATGCCACCTACGCCATCGTGTAATAACTCAGTCGCCTCGCGAATGGCCGTGAGTGGTGTCTTCAACTCATGCGAAACATGCCGCAAAAACTGTTGTTTTTGTGAATTGAGTTCTTTGAGCTCAGTGCGTAGCCAATCTAGACGGTGTCCAAGTACACGCAAGTCACCAGGGCCATCGATGGCAATCGGCGTATCATACAGACCTTCCCCTAAATCCTTAATTGCGCTATCCATGCGGCGAATGGGGCGTGCCAGCATGTAAGTTATTATAGCAGCGACCAACAAGGCCAAAGGAATCAGCACCAAGCTTTGCAAGAACAAATTTCTTTGTGTTTTTTTTGCGGCACGTGTGAGTTGCGATGAGGCAGTATCGATGGTTTGGTTGTTTTCTAACACAATCGATTCTATTTGTTGGGAAAGTGCATTAAAGGCGTCAAGAAAATTTAAGTCGTTTCTATGGTTAACTTTAGCATTAAAAATAGATTGGGTTAGTTCGGATGGTTGTTGATTGAGTAACTCTAGTTTTTTTTGTTGAGAGGCGTTGTTCGATAATTGCAGCAGATGCAAAATAGTCTTACGAAATTCGGTATTCCCTTGCTGGTAATGATTAAAAAATGACTCATCTTGTAATACATAATATTGACGTACACTACGTTCCATTAGCTGTAGTTGCTCTTGCAGGGCATGACCAGAACGAGTCGTTTCAACCGCATTAGAAATGGTCATTTCCGTTTGGTCGGCCAGCTTATCAAATGCAATATTGGCATTTATAAAAGCTAACAATAAAGGCAACACCGCACATGCAAAGCCAATCAGCAATAGCTTCAAGAATGAACTTGGATAACGAAAATACATAGTTAAGTCAAAATGATTCAGCGTAGACATCCAGTATTATGGAAGAATGCCTCAACTTTCTATTATCGTTGCGATTGCTAAAAATGGGGTTATTGGATTTAACAATAGCCTGCCTTGGCATTTGCCGGAAGACTTAAAGCGGTTTAAGGCATTGACCACAGGCCACCACATTATTATGGGGCGTAAGACCTATGAATCGCTAGGATGCTTATTACCTAACCGTATCACTGTCATTGTGACGCGCAATAAAAATTACACGGTAGAAGGTGCGCTGATCGCGCATTCACTTAAGGATGCCATTCAATTATGCAAAAATGATGATGAAGCATTCATTATTGGCGGGGCAGAACTATACCAACAAGCCTTAAAATCAGTACATCAACTCTACATCACCGAAGTGGATTTAGATGTACCAGGGGATACATTTTTCCCTCAATTAAATAGTCATGAGTGGCAAGAAACTGCTCGTAGTCAGCACGTGAGCAAAAGCGGCTTAGCGTTTAGCTATGTCAGCTATGAACGAGCGACTAACTCGACACTTTAGCGCTATATCTCCTGCTAAAGCTAGCATTTTCACGGTAAGGGTGAAACGGTTTTTTATACAGTGCGGCGATTTTTTTCACATATTTTTTTGTTTCCGGATAAGGTGGTACGCCTCTATACTTTTCTACTGCATTTTCACCCGAGTTATAAGCTGCAGCAACCAATTTCACATCGCCCTCGAAATAAGTCAGTAGCCACTGCAAATAAGCTAATCCGCCTTTGATGTTATCCTCGGGGTCGTAACTGTTTTTTACATTAAAGCGTGCCGCCGTTTCGGGAATAAGCTGCATCAAGCCACGTGCATTTTTAGGCGAGGTTGCTTTGGGATTAAAACCAGACTCTACAGCAATAAAAGCCATGGCTAAATCAGTATCAATTTTATAGCGCGGTGCGATTTTACTCACCAGTTGGTAAATAGAACCTTTTGAATAGAAGGGTTTAGTCTCTGGCTCAGATTTGCTCTCTTCAGGGTTATCGGATTTATTTTCCTCAGATCTGTGTGCATGAGCGAGATTAGTAGGTAGATCGGGCAACATGCAGCTAGGCAGAGCGGCTTGGACTACACTACCTTTACTGTTGGCGAGCCAATTTTTAGCGCTTTCATGACCTTGTTCCGCAGCTTTAGTAAAAAACAGGGCGGCAATATGCTCATCTTTTTCCACGCCACGTCCATTAACATACATCCAACCTAGAGCAAATTGTGCATTGGCGTCATTGTTATCACGCGCAGTTCGACAATATTGCGCAGCTGCATCGGCGTAATTGCGCACACCATCTGTACCTTTGCCTTTAAAAGCCAAGTTAACCAATTGGGAATAAGGGTTTCTGATGGGGATTGTCGTTAAATTTTTTTGAGTGATGGGGGCGGTAGCAACGGACGGCGTGGATTCATTAATTCCTTTGCTGATGTTTTCCACAGCGATCGGGGCTGATGCTGACAGCGTATCGGCTGACCTGTTACCGATTAAAATAGTCGAATCATCAGATTCCGTTTCAGGTGTAGTGGCCGCAACGTCGATGGCTAGAGGATGGTTTTCTTCTGCAACCAAGTCTCTAGCCATACTTTTGCTAGAAGGCATAAAGCCTAATATAGCAACTAACATGCTGAAAATAAAAGGTTTAATGGATGAGCTTGACCGCAAGCAAGCTGAAAAAGATGAGACCATAGGCTTCAATCGAAACATTATCCACAATTGTAATTGTGGCTATGGTAAATCTTTAAAAGATAGCTTGATATAGCCCGTTTGGATAGCGCTTAAACTTGAAAAGACTAGTTTTGTACGCAGTCTACGTAATAAATGGCTTTACCCTCTACCATTTCTTTGACTAAACCATGCACATCAGTCTCAAAGCCAGGGAAGCGTTCGTTAAATTCACGTGCAAACCTGAGGTAATTTACAATCACCTGATTAAACCGCTCGCCGGGAATGAGTAGTGGAATACCGGGTGGGTAGGGCGTTAGTAGCACAGCCGTGATCCGCCCTTCCAGTTGCTCAATTGATACACGATCAATCTCGCGATGCGCCATTTTTGCAAAGGCATCGGTGGGTTTCATGGCGGGGATCATGTCCGATAAATACATTTCTGTAGTTAGGCGTGCGACGTC
>JBQTJZ010000048.1:0-2801 GCA_052386615.1 Methylophilaceae bacterium | reverse complement strand
ATTTGATGTACAAAGCAAACACATTATTTTAATTGACGACATTTTTTACACCGGTCGCACCACGCGTGCTGCCATGAATGAATTATTTGATTATGGACGCCCCGCCAGTGTTTGCTTGGCTGTACTGATTAATCGCGGCGGCGCAGAATTGCCGATCGCACCACAAATTGTAGGCGCAACATTTTTACTTAGTCCCCAACAAAACTGTCAGCTTTCTCAGGACACTTATGGCAAACTTCACCTTGCGATAGAAAACAATTGGGCATAAAACATGGTTAACCCACAACTAGATAAAAATGATGAATTGAAACATCTGCTTAGCATTGAAGGCTTGCCGAAAGCAATTCTGACACAGATCCTAGATACTGCCGAAACCTTTGTGGGCGTGGCCGAGCGTGATGTGAAAAAAGTCCCCTTGCTACGTGGTAAAACTGTGTGCAATATTTTTTTCGAAAACAGCACACGTACGCGTACCACCTTCGAAATCGCTGCAAAAAGATTGTCCGCCGATGTGATTAACCTCAACGTGAATACTTCGTCACAATCTAAAGGAGAAACTATTTTAGATACGGTGGATAACCTCATCGCCATGCATACCGATATGTTCGTGGTGCGCCACAGCCAGAGCGGGGCGGCTCATTTAATCGCACAACACGTACCAGACAATATCAGCGTCATTAATGCGGGGGATGGTCGCCACGCGCATCCCACACAAGGCTTGCTGGATGTATTTACCGTGCGCCACTATAAGCCGGAGATGCATAATCTGCGTGTCGCACTAGTGGGCGATATTTTGCACTCACGCGTCGCGCGCAGCGAGATACACGCACTGACTACGCTTGGTGTGCCCGAAGTGCGGGTGATTGCGCCTAAAACCTTACTACCCGCCCATGTGGAAAAACTGGGTGTACACGTGTTTCACGATATGAATGCTGGTCTAAAAGATGTCGATGTGGTGATGATGTTACGCCTACAGAACGAGCGCATGGGCGGTGCCATGCTGCCTAGTGCGCAAGAATATTTTAAAACTTTTGGTCTTACTCCAGAAAAACTTGCGCTCGCCAAACCGGATGCAATTGTCATGCACCCGGGCCCTATGAACCGTGGCGTAGAGATTGATTCGCGCGTAGCCGACGGCAAGCAATCGGTGATTTTGCCGCAAGTAACCTACGGGATCGCTATTCGTATGGCGGTCATGGCGATTTTAGCAGGTGGCGAAGCTAGCAAAATTAGTAGCAGGAGCACCAGTTGAAGATTCATATTAAAAATGGTCGCCTAATCGACCCTAAAAACAAAGTTGATGCCAAACAAGATGTCTATATTGCAGCAGGTCAAATGGTTGGATTAGGTCAGGCGCCCGAAGGTTTTGTTGCTAACCAGACTATTGATGCCAGCAACCTTATTATTGCTCCAGGTTTTGTCGATGTAAGCGCTAGACTGCGTGAGCCCGGCTCGGAATATAAAGCAACTCTCAAAAGCGAACTGCAGGCCGCCGCCGCCGGGGGAGTCACCAGCCTTGCCTGCCCACCAGATACCGATCCTGTGCTGGATGAGCCCGGGCTAGTGCAAATGTTGAAACATCGTGCGAGGCAGGTTAATTTAGCACGCATTTATCCACTAGGGGCGCTCACACAACAGCTCGCAGGCAAAGCACTCACCGAGATGTGTGAACTTGCCGACGCCGGTTGTGTAGGCTTTACCCAAGCCGATGAAGCCATCGTAGACACCCAAGTATTGTGGCGCGCATTCGAATATGCAGCCACTTTTGGCTACACCTTATTCCTACGTGCTGAAGAACCATTTCTGGCTAAAAATGGGGTAGCACATGACGGTGAAGTAGCTACTAGGCTCGGTCTAAAGGGCATCCCCGCGGCGGCGGAGAGCCTTGCTATCAGCGCGATTTTGCGCATTGCAAATGAAACGGGCACCAAAATCCATTTATGTCGACTTTCCACTGCTGAAGGGGTTGCTTTGGTGCGAGATGCAAAGCAAAAAGGGGTAGCGGTCACTGCAGACGTAAGTGCACAGCATTTACATTTAACAGAACATGATATCGGCTATTTTAATGCCCAAGCCAACCTCAAACCGCCACTGCGCACCCAGCGCGACAGAGAAACGCTTTGCCAGGGCCTAAAAGATGGTAGCATCGATGCTATTTGTTCGGACCATACTCCCGTAGATGATGATGCAAAACTAGTCCCTTTTGCCGAAGCCGAAGCAGGGGCTTCCGGATTGGAACTGCTATTACCGTTGACACTGAAATGGGCAGCTAAGCAGCAAGTTTCTCTCAGTGATGCCATTGCGAAAATCACCTTTATGCCTGCCGCTATTTTGGGCATTAAAGGAGGAAGTCTTAGTTTGAATGCAAATGCCGATATCGCCATTTTCGACCCTGAGCAAGCTTGGAAAGTTGACGCTAATCTACTCAAAAGCCAAGGCAAAAATACGCCTTTTTTGAACATGGAAATGATGGGTATAGTGCACTATACCCTTCTCAATGGACAAATCACTTATCAGAAAAGTTAATTTTTGTTGTTTAATAACTTTTTCGCATTTTCAAGTATTGGGTACTTGACGTTTAATAAAAAGGCGCCGATAGTTAGCAATCAAGCGAATCAGACATTACTGTAGTCAAATTTTAAGTAACTATTTCATTCTTTAAGGGAGTAAAAATGAGTGCGCTGCTTAGTTCTCTTGGATGCTGTCTTTGGTGGTTTTTGTTGGGGGCTTTGCGTGGTTGGCTAGCCCATTATTGTATGCGCAGATGCTGCCAGGTTACGCCCGTTCAGCCTGCGACAACT
>JBQTJZ010000047.1:0-7571 GCA_052386615.1 Methylophilaceae bacterium | reverse complement strand
TTTGCAGTAACTTGCTGGGCTTCTGCATTTACCTTAATGGAGTTTGAAAATTTTTTGCCTAGATCGACACTATGGCTAACTAATACAAAACCATCTTTTATATGTACTCGCCACAACTTTCCAGCTTGATCAAACGCTGTTGAAATAGCTAAATTCCCTATTGCAACATGTTCAACTTGACCATGCGCCCAAGAAAATTGGGCACAAAATAGCATCAACACTAATAAAATATATTTATTCATTTCAAACCCATTAAGTATTTATTTAAAATTAAACATTAATATGTAAATTCAGCCCCAATATACACTGAGCGACCATCACCAGGTAAGAATAAGGACTGATTCGTACCAGGACGTGTCGCATCTAAAATCACGCTGGTCGATGCCACGTATTTTTTATCATTCAAATTACGTGCATCTAAAAACCATGAAAAATGCTCATTCACTTGCTGACCAGCCTTAAATCCAAATAATGTGTAGTTATCCGCATACAAAGTTTCAGCAAAGTCGACCGCGTAACGTTGCGGCGAAAACTCAACCGTTGGGCCTAAATAAAAACCATGATTGCGATACATTAACTCACCACGCAATAATGTTTTTTGCAGCCCTGGTAAATCGCGGTTGCCAAACGTGTTGTCATCATCAAAGCGGAACTTATTGATAAGCAAACTTTGACGCCACTCCAAATGCCAAGGCAGTCTTGCAGTTAAGCCTAGCTCAACACCCGCATGCACGGTTTTATCGGCGTTGGTGGTTTGTACTGCAGGCGCAGGGTTATTACCAGCGGCAAATACGGCTGTTTGCAATAGTTCATTATCTAGCTTTGCGTAATAAGCTGAAAAATCCCAATCGATGCTTTCACTATTACCACGCGTGCCAATCTCAAATGTGGTGCCTTCTTGTGCATCCACAATATTTGGCCTTACGCCACCAGCCAACTCACCAAACGAAGGCGGTTCATAACTGCGAGACACATTGGCATAAATCTGCACATTGGGTTTGTAATCATATAGCACACCAATTTTTGGATTGGTTTGTACATAAGTGGCTTTAAAACTCTCATCCTGCGCCGTGTTCGCAAAAAATTGATCTTTTAAATCGCGCTCAGAATGCGTGTATTGCAAACCCGTAATAAATGAAACACTTGGCAATATATAAAAGCGATTTTCTGCGTAGGCCTCTATATTTTTAGAGCGATTTTCTAATTTATTCGCCCTTGCCCCTTTTGCCCCTAAAATATTCACAAATCGGTCATCGTATCCAACGCCATAACTTGGGTTAACACCCAAAACGAATTCATTTTTGTACCCAAATAGTTCACCTGTTTGCGAAAACCTGGCCTCAAAACCGTAATCTTGCGTATCGATATCAAGTACTTGAAAAATAGGATGGAAATTTTCCTTGTCTGAGAAATAGGCGCTTAATTGCAAATTACTATGGTCGCTAAGCAAAATATTGGTTTTATTGGCCACTCGGAATAAATCAATATCGCGTCTTTGCTGGCCTGTGACGGTACTTAAAAATGCGTCACTTGGGTCATCTTTTAACTGCGCTTTGGTGAGGTTGCCAGGCAAAGCAGAATCACTTTTGGCATAACCAATATAAAAACGTGTTTCTACATCACTACTAATTTTGTATCCGAAGTTAGCATTAATCCGCTCAGCATCTTGTACAGCATTTTCACGAAAACCATCTTGATTAAACGTACTGCCGCTCACAAAATAATCAAAATCGCCAATCACACCGCCAGTGCTTAAGCCTAAACGACGGTAATCAAAACTACCGAGTTCTGCGCGCACATTCAGTTTATCGGCATCGTAACCAGAAGGTGAAATAAAATTAATCGCACCACCTAAAGTACTTGCACCATATCTCAACGCATTTGCGCCGCGATACACTTCGATATAGCGCGTGGCCATCGGCTCAATCGCTTGAAAATCAAAGCTACCATCCGCTTGATTAACGGGCACACCGTCTTGCATCAGCTTAATACCGCGTCCGTGAAAAGTGCGCTGCAAACCTGACCCACGGATAGATAAACGCGTTTCTTCCGCTCCAAAGCGCGATTGTGCCAGCAAACCTGTCGCCAACCCGAGCGTGTCTGCAAAATTTGAAACGCGCCCTTCTCGCACGTCTTCCATATCAACTACTGTGACACCACCAGCAGTTTTATTAATTGCTTCACGGGCTTCTTCGATATTCGGCTGCGTGACTGGGCTGATTTTACTTGCGCTGACACTCACCTCATCTAAGTGTATGGTTTCATTATGCTCAGCTACTGCAAGCATAGGCAAAGCTGCTAATACTGCTGCTAATAATTTTTTGTTCATAGTTTCGTTCATTTTTTCATCCATTCTTTTCATCGTCATTAGCATTTATGCAGCAAGGCTATATTGAGTACCTTGTGTACCTGGTGCATATTTCACCAGCTCAAATACCTCGCAGTCAAAAAATTCGCACAATTTATCAATGTGGTCTGTAACCGTGCTGTAGCCTTCGTTTTTCATAATTCGAAATAACGTCGTGCGGCTAATACCAGTAGAGATGGATACTTCATTTAACGTTATTTTGTGTCCCCAAGCTTTTCTTTTGGCTTTGAGTACGTCTTGAATTTGGATGTAAATCATGGTGTTGACTCCAATTAATAATTGATTGCCGATAAAAATAACCGGCAGAGAACAGTTCGCTTAATAAGCGAGCTGCAATATAAAAAAATTAATTAGCGTGCTGGGGGTGCCTGTGCAGGGGGGGGGAGTACTGAAAAGCGTGGTAGAACGTCTTGCGATAGCGCAGAAATATGTTGTGCTTGTGCGGCTAAAATAGCAACAATAAGTGCATGTGGTGCTTGAATTACTGCATCAGTGCTCGGGTTTGCGCAAAATGGGCAATGCTCTAAATGATGAACGATAGTTGCCGGAGTACTTTTCTTTTGCTGAGTGGTTTCAAATACGGTGGCTAATTGCTTGCCTTTTGAGGTGACTACTTGAACCACTACTTTTTCACCAGTACTGGTACACACTTCTTGCAAAAAACTGCCGCTATTATTCTGCGCCATGATTGCGTGCGAAACGCTGGGCGCAAGGGAAGCAAACAACACCAAAAATACGGCGATTTTGCTTATCAATAATTGATAACGACATGAAAACATGCCCCAATTATACTTAAACACCGTAGTTTCGCAAGCGCAGCACTTCAGTGCAAGCCGATCAAACGCATGAATAAGCGCATTAAATAAGCCGCTGCTAGTAAAGCAAGTACGCTGGCAATCCATATCAACAGCATCCAGCCTACTCTTTTGAGCCACACCTTCATGCCAATAACCTACTAGTGATAGCCATCGCCTACTCGCACTTTGCCACGAAACACATAGTACGACCACACGGTATAAGCCAAGATAATCGGAATAATCACCAAAGTGCCGTAAAGCGCAAATAACTGACTTTGTCGGGGTGCTGCCGCTGCCCAAATGCTGATATTCGGTGGAATAATATTTGGCCACAGACTGATGCCTAAGCCGGTATAACCCAAAAATATCAGGCAAAGCGCATACAAAAATGGTGCTAAATCATCACCGGCCTTAAGTGCGCGTATGAATAAATACATCGTCAGCATTACCAATATTGGCACGGGTGAAAACCAGAAAAAATTAGGTAAGGTAAACCAGCGAGCAGCAATCTCTGGGTGCGTCAGTGGCGTCCAAATGCTAATAATGGCAATCACCGCAAGAATAATCCAAACTAATGGAAAGCCAAGCGCTATCATGTGTTTTTGCAATGCTGCTTCTGTTTTCCAGATAAGCCAGCAGCAGCCAAGCAAGGTATAGGCAACTACCACTCCCATCCCTACAAATAGCGGAAATGGTGCAAGCCAGTCAAACGCCCCGCCAGCAAAAACATGTCCTTGCATTTGAATACCATCAATATATGCCCCCAGCGTTACGCCCTGAAAAAATGCCGCCACTAATGATCCCCCAATAAAGGCTTTGTCCCATATATGGCGCTCGTGGTCTAAGGCTTTGAACCGAAACTCGAATGCCACACCACGGAAAATAAGCCCTAGCAGCATGAAGATGAGCGGCAAGTACATTGCGCTTAGAATGACTGAATATGCCAGTGGGAATGCAGCAAATAACCCTGCTCCGCCCAATACTAGCCATGTTTCGTTACCATCCCACACTGGTGCAACCGTGTTCATCATCACATCGCGATGTTCGCGCTCCCGCACAAAAGCGAACAGCATGCCGACACCCAAATCGAAACCATCCATGACCACATACATCATCACGCCAAAAAAGATGATGACTGCCCATACAAATGTGATATCGAACTGCATGGTTATTCTCCCTTTACTTCTGCGTCGGTGTTATCTGCGGCTAACGACATTGGGCGCATTTGCTGTTGATTTTTGCCAGGCCCCCCATAATGAATTAAATCGCCTTCGTGCGCAGTAGGGCCCTTACGCACCAAGCGCAGCACGTAGGCAACACCAATACCAAACACAAATAAATACACCACAATAAACAATGCAAGTGAAATCGCCAGCGTGCTGGCGGCGTGTTTGGAAACTGCATCTGCTGTACGCATCACCCCATATACAATCCATGGTTGACGGCCAATTTCTGTGGTGAACCAACCGGCCAGAATAGCAATCAGGCCGCTCGCTCCCATCCAAGTCGTTGCGTGCAAAAATAACCGTGATGCATACATTTGCTTACGATACCGCAAGTAACCGCTCCACAAGCCCAGCAGCACCATCAATATTCCCAACCCTACCATGATGCGAAACGTCCAAAATACAATTGTCGCATTAGGCCTGTCTGCTGGCGCAAACTCTTTCAAACCTTTAATTTGACCCTCCCAACTATGGGTCAAAATCAGGCTGACAACATGGGGGATTTCTACTGCAAAATGATTTTTTTCTTGCTGCATATCAGGAATGGCAAACAGCACCAATGGTACACCTTCATTCGGTTTATTTTCCCAGTGACCTTCCATCGCAGCGATTTTTGCCGGCTGATACTTAAGCGTGTTCAAGCCATGAAAATCACCAATCACCACTTGCAAAGGCGCTACTAATAATACCATCCACATTGCCATTGAAAGCATGGTACGTAACGCCTCATTATCGTTTTTTCGCAATAAATGCCAAGTAGCCGAAGCGCCTACAAATAAAGCTGTGGCAAGAAAGGCGGCAACACCCATGTGCGCTAGTCGATAGGGGAATGAAGGATTAAAAATAATGGCAAACCAGTTCGTAGGAATCGCGATGTTATTCACAATTTCATAGCCCTGCGGTGTATGCATCCAACTATTCGAGGCAATAATCCATGTCATGGAGATAAGCGTGCCAATTGCCACCATCAAGGTCGAAAAGAAATGCAAAGCGGGCCCTACGCGATTCCAGCCAAAGAGCATCACGCCTAAAAATCCCGCTTCTAGGAAGAATGCAGTCAGCACTTCATACGCGAGCAGTGGTCCTGTCACGCTACCGGCAAACTCGGAAAAACCACCCCAGTTAGTGCCAAACTGATAAGCCATTACCAGTCCTGAAACCACGCCCATGCCAAAGGTCACACCAAATATCTTTAACCAGAAATGATAAAGGTCTTTGTATACTTGCCGCTTTGTTTTCAGCCAAAAGCCCTCAAGTACCGCAAGATAGCTCGCCAAACCAATAGTGATTGCAGGAAAAATAATATGGAACGAAATAGTAAACCCAAATTGAATTCTGGCTAAATCAAGGGCTGAAATGCTAAAAAATGACATGCTTTTTTATAATCCCTAGTTACTTAAAATAATGCACACCCATTACGTATGCGGAAAATCTTTATATAATGTCAATATGGTATTTTAGTCGCATCCAAGTTTCACCGCATGATATTTAGTATAAATTAGAGGAACCCTATGGCCGCAGGTAGTTTATTAGCACTTTTAGATGATATCGCAACGATATTGGATGATGTTTCGGTGATGACCAAAATCGCTGCCAAGAAAACAGCCGGGGTACTTGGCGATGATTTGGCTCTCAATGCACAACAGGTTTCGGGCGTGGCTGCAGAGCGCGAGTTGCCAGTGGTGTGGGCGGTGGCTAAAGGCTCATTCATCAATAAATTAATTTTAGTGCCCGCTGCGCTTGCTATCAGCTACTTTGTGCCTTGGTTAATCACCCCTCTACTAATGATAGGCGGAGCTTTTTTATGTTTTGAAGGATTTGAGAAAATCGCGCACAAGTATTTGTATGAGAACGATACAGAAAAAGCACACGAAAACCAACTAAAACAAGCAGTTGCCGATGTTAACATTGATCTTGTTGTACTAGAGAAGGATAAAATTAGAGGCGCTATTACCACTGATTTTATATTATCGGCAGAAATTATCGTCATTGCGCTTGGTACCGTTGCCACCGCCACTTTTAGTAAACAAGTAGCCGTAGTGTCGCTCATTGCAACTCTCATGACTATCGGTGTGTATGGTTTGGTAGCTGGTATTGTTAAATTAGACGACCTAGGTTTGCATTTAATGCTTAAAAAAGGCAAAAACTTTTTTGCCCAATTGCAACGCAAAATTGGCGAAAAACTCTTGGCTTTTGCGCCTATTTTGATGCGTATACTATCGGTAGTAGGCACGGCCGCCATGTTTTTGGTAGGGGGAAGTATTATTGGTCACGGCATTCCTGCCATTCATCACGTGAACGAGATTCTAATTGCTGGCGTACAAAACCTGCCCGCGATTGGCGGTGTTTTAAAAGTGATTGCACCTATGTTGATAGATGCCTTGGTAGGCTTAGCAGTTGGTGCACTGTGCGTGGCAGGATTTATACTGGTGCAAAAAGTGATGCCAAAAAAACTAGCTTAAATTATTAAAATCACATGGAAATCGTCAAAGTATTTGGTCTATTCGTAGCGACCGCGATTGCAGAAATTATCGGCTGCTACTTGCCTTATCTATGGCTTAAGCAAAATGGCACAGTGTGGTTATTGCTACCAGCAGCACTAAGTTTATGCTTATTTGTGTGGCTGCTTTCTATTCACCCCACCGCAGCAGGTAGATTTTATGAGGCCTACGGCGGTGTTTATATTAGTGTGGCCATTTGCTGGCTGTGGCTGGTAGATGCGGTTAAACCCAGTACGACCGATTTAGTTGGTGTTGCAGTATGCTTGCTAGGTGCAGCTATTATTATGCTGGGCGCTAAACCTAGCTAGCCATTATTCATCGTCACTAAAACGTTGCTCTAAGAACGGGTCGGCTTCATTGTGATAACCGCGTACTTCCCAAAATCCGCGCCGGTCATGCTCATGCAACTCAATAGCTTTTAGCCATTTAGCGCCTTTCCAGGCATATCTTTTGGGCACAATCATGCGTACAGGCCCCCCATGTACGGTAGTGAGCGGATAACCAAACACGCTGTGAGCAATAATCACATCGTCATCCAGCAAAGCCTCTAATGGGAGATTGGTCGTGTATCCATCATAGCCGTACAGAGTAACAAACTTAGCTTCTGGCTTTGGTGCAGCTTGCATTAATAACTCGCGTGCGGCAACCCCTTGCCAATCCATGTCCAGCCTGCTCCAGC
>JBQTJZ010000046.1:0-3109 GCA_052386615.1 Methylophilaceae bacterium | reverse complement strand
AGCCTCGCGCGAAAGCGCGCTTGCCATGTGGCAAGCAAAGCATATTCAAGCAAAATTGCAAGTTTTATACCCTAACTGTGAGGTGCAAATTTTGGGGATGACTACCACAGGCGACCAAATTTTAGATACCCCACTCGCACGTATCGGCGGCAAAGGCTTATTTGTAAAAGAGCTGGAAATGGCGCTCGCTGATGGTAGTGCCGATTTGGCTGTACACAGCATGAAAGACGTGCCGATGAATCTGCCAGAGGGCTTTATGTTAGTAGCTACCGGCGAACGTGAAGATCCGCGCGATGCATTTGTTTCGAACCAGTATAACTCTCTTGCCGATTTGCCAAACGGCAGTATAGTCGGCACGTCTAGCCTGCGCCGACAAAGTCAGTTACAAGCACGATTCCCACAGCTTAAAATCGAATCACTACGCGGCAACTTGCAAACGCGTTTACGCAAGCTGGATAAGGGTCAATATGCGGCCATTATTTTAGCGGCAGCGGGATTAATTCGCCTTGGTTTAGCAAATCGAATAAAAAACACCATCAGCCCACAAGATAGCATTCCCGCAGTTGGACAAGGCGCACTAGGCATTGAGATTAATGCAAATCGTTTAGATTTATTAACCACGCTTGCACCGCTTAATCATGCGGATTCCGAACGATGTGTAGCAGCAGAGCGTGCATTCAGTCGCGCCTTGGCTGGCAGTTGCACTGTGCCCTTGGGCGCTTATGCGCAACGCGAAAACGATAAAATTATCATTACCGGCTTTGTTGCCAGCGTTGACGGCAAACAAATGTTGCGTGAAACCGTGCGTGGTGCGGTGACAGACGCAGAAGCTTTAGGCAAAGCACTTGCCAGTAAACTCGTTGCCCAAGGCGCAGATAAAATTCTAGCCGCCTTGGAGCATATCCAATAAATGGCTAATATCGCTCTGACTGATGCTTTAAAAAACAAAACCATCGTCGTTACCCGCCCAAGCAATCAAACCAAAAAACTTAAATCACTAGTAGAACAAGCGGGCGGCATCACGGTGTTATTTCCGCTCATCGAAATAGTTGCGCTCGACGACTATAGCGCTTTTGAAAACACCCTCGAACAGATCAAAAACTACGATTGGGCGATTTTTATTAGTAGTAATGCGGTGCAATACGGTGTGCCCAAGCTCATAAAACAGGGGCTTCCTAAACACCTGAAATTTGCTGCTATCGGCCCTGTTACCGCGCAAGCACTTAACACTTTTGCTATAAGCAACGTACTCACACCAAAGGATCGATTCGATTCTGAAGCCTTGTTGGCGTTAGCAGAGATGCGTAGCATGCAAAATAAAAAAGTGATGCTATTCCGCGGGGTGGGCGGACGTGAAGTATTGGCCGACACCCTTAGGCAACGCGGTGCAATGGTGACTTTCGCAGAATGTTATCAACGCATTAACCCTCAACGGAATTGCAACGCTTTACAGCAATTTTGGATTGAAAAAAAACTGCATGGTATCGTCATCACCAGCAGTGAAGCTATGCGTCATTTTATT
This sequence comes from Methylophilaceae bacterium, assembly GCA_052386615.1. Lineage (GTDB taxonomy): Bacteria > Pseudomonadota > Gammaproteobacteria > Burkholderiales > Methylophilaceae > JBQTJZ01. Next base: position 1,587 of record JBQTJZ010000046.1, on the reverse strand, counting down.
GAATTGGCTGGGAAGGATGATTGGCTTAAACACATCCCTATTTTTGTGAATCACGCAAGGATTGCTGAACTGCCTTTATCGCTTGGGTTACAGGTCCATGTTACTGAAACTGGGGGTGAGGCGTCAATGTTACAGCGCCTAGTATCTATACTTTCGGTACCAAATTAGCTACTGGATTTGCAAACGTAAACGCATCAGAGAAAAACTCGTCTGCCGGTAACCCTTTTTCCACAAAAGCTCGATGTGCCACATCAACCATCGCAGGCGCACCACACACATAGGTCTGATATCCACTTAAGTCTTGGATGTCATCCAATATTGCCTGATGTACTAGACCAGTTCTACCTTGCCAGTTATCCTCTATTTTTGGCTCTGACAGTACAGGTATATAGCTAATGTTAGGCATATGCTCTGCCCAACGTTGGCACAAATTATCCAAGTACAAATCTTGTAAACTACGCGCACCACGGTATAGTTTAATCGCACGCTTGTTGCCAGCATGTAACATGTGTTCGATGATGCCTTTTATCGGCGCAAATCCCGTACCCCCAGCCATAAAAATAATTGGCTTTTGCGATTCTTCGCGCAGATAAAAGGTGCCAAAAGGTGCTTCGATACGCAAAATGGCTTTTTCGGGCAATTCGTTAAATACATATTGTGTAAATTCACCACCGACAATCAGCCGCAAATGTAGCTCTAGGCCAGTTTCATCATGTGGCGCATTAGCAATAGAAAACGCGCGACGCTTGCCCTCTTTCAAAATAAACTCTACATATTGCCCCGCCATAAATTGCAGGCGTTCACTACTCGGCAATTGTAGGTGCAAAGACATAACATCGTGCGCGAGTTTTTCTTTTTTAAGTACGCGTGCCGGCAAAATACGCGGTTTAATGCCATTTATATTATTCAATTCACGGCATTCAATCACAATATCTTCCAGTGGCCGCGCACAACAAAACAGTGCGTTGCCCGTAGCCAGTTCGGCATCGGTCATAGCGCTGTTTTGATAATCGTCGTGTATTACTTTTCCGGCCAGTAGCTTACCTTTGCAAGAACCACATGCTCCGTTGCGACAACCATAGGGTAAATTAACTCCGGCATCAATCGCTGCCTCTAGCACAGTCTGACTAGGACGAACATCGAATTGATGTCCGCTTGATTGAATCGTTACTTTTGCCATTATTTTTTCTCTGGTGCTTCTTTTGTAGAAGATTTGCCAATATTGGTTGGCTGTTCTTTTATTTCAACATATTCGCCTTCAATCACGTCATCGTTAGCAGCTTGACTATTATTTTTTGCGTAGTCACTTTTTCTATAATGCGCATCGAAATTCGTTTCGTAGTGAGGGTGATGACTCCGACCAGTATTGAGTTTTGTCTGCTGAATCGGAATTAACAACAATACTGCAGCAATCACATCCGTCATTACGCCCGGAATAACTAATAGTACGCCGGCTAGCATATTGCGCGCGCTACCCAGTATGGTTTTAATTGGATTACCGCCCACACCCAAGCTTTGTATCATTTTAGCCGAGATTAGTAATTTTTCGCCGCGAATCAATTGTAAGCCAAGATACGCTACTACGAC
>JBQTJZ010000045.1:0-12839 GCA_052386615.1 Methylophilaceae bacterium | reverse complement strand
TGGAGTTTACAATTTCGTTGGTTTGCCTGGAACAACAGCCCAGAAATGCCAGTCAAGCCAGATATTCGACTATATCTTTTATATCACGACCCAGCCAGTCATCCCGTATTATCGCACTCTACCGCTTTGAATAAAGGTCGTGTAGGGCGTGTGAATCTGTTTGGCAATCGATCGTATGCCAAGCAAAATTTGGTCATTGTAGCGCACGAATTATTGCACACCTTGTCAGCTACTGATAAATATGATTTGGGATCGGGCTTACCGATCTATCCAGATGGTTATGCAATACCCGATAAACAGCCGCTATATCCACAAGACTTTGCCGAACTGATGGGCGGCTATGTGCCGATGAGTGAAACTAAAACAAAAATTCCAACTAGCTTACGCCAGACTTTAATAGGCCATAAAACTGCGCGTGAAATTGGATGGGTTAAATAATGGCTATACCAGATTGGCCAGCAAGTGAGAGGCCACATGAGAAACTTATAGCGCTGGGTGCGCAGGACTTGTTTGCACAGAAAAAAGAATCAGATGACGGTAACGTGGGGATGTTTAGCCGCACTAACACTGTGTCTATTGATACTGCTAAACGCCGTATGGATAAGTTTGTGGATGAGTATGAAGCTGGGCGGTTAAAAGACAGCGACACGCAAATACTAGGCGATACGCCCACGGTATTGCAGGCATTGGGTGCAGACAATTTACCTTTGCAGATTGATGGCGCAACGGTGAATAAGGTGCTTAATGGTAAACACAAATACGACATCACAGCAGACAATATACGCGCTATTACCGATGGCGTTTATGATCCACTGGCTGTATTTGAGAGCTCTGTCGGTGGTTATATATTTTTGACTGAGTTGAAATCTACAAATAGCAAGCCAGTGGTTGCAGCAGTACACATCAATAAAAAACTAGGTGGAATGCTGGTGAATGATATTGCTAGCGTTTATGAGAAAAGCGCTGCCGATAAAGCGCTTGATGCAGGTTTATTAAGATACGTTAGAAACGAGAAAGGCCTTTCAGATTTAGCTGCTCGTCATCCCGAACTTGCGAGCATAGCTAATAAAATGAAAGACCAGAGTGCAACTGTACTCTCTGAAGATGATGTTGTCAAGGATTACGGCAGCCGTTATGCCCGCGATACCGCAACCACCTTACCGCCTATCGCTACCACTGCCCTCAACAGTGTTGTCACTAAAGCGCAATTCGGCGGGAAGTTTAATCGTGAGGCAATTGTAACGGCTAGGCGCTTTAACGACTTGCCGCCTGCCATTATAAAATATGCAAAAGCCCAAGGCTACGATAACAATGACCGCAATGACCGCATAAGCGGGGTGACTTATCAAGGCAAGATATATTTGGTGCAAGAGAATATCTCCACTGCGTTAAAAGCCGAAGAAGTGTTGCTGCACGAGCATGTGTATTATGTGTTGAACAGTAAAGGAAAACAAGCCTATGTGCAAGCATTGAACGACTTGTATGTGAAACTGGGCGGGGAAATTTTCTAAAAGCTTAGCAACCTCTCCAGCGTTTATAATATTCAATAATTTGCTATCTTCACAAGCCAATACGGGTGTTTGGAATAGCCCTAATATGCAGAGCAGTAGTAATTTACGCATGGTTATCCCCTAAAAAAGTCGTGTATATGAAATCCATCTGCGCATAAAGTGCTAATTTGTTTAGAATATACTTAAATATTCACTTTTAATTGATGCAAAAAAATGAACAATGCCCTTAAACAGTTATTTTGGATTTGTACTGCACTCCTTGCTGCATACGCAGTAAGCGCAATAGCACTCAATCGTGGCGAGAGTATTAATGCACTTTGGCTGATTACCGCTGCCGTTTGTATTTACGCAATTGCCTATCGTTTTTATGCCGCTTGGATAGCAGCAAAAGTACTCACTATAGATGAAACACGTGCAACACCGGCAGAGCGCTTGGATAACGGTCGGGATTATATGCCCACCAATAAGTGGGTGGTATTTGGGCACCATTTTGCTGCCATCGCGGGTCCAGGGCCATTGGTGGGGCCAACACTTGCTGCACAGTTTGGCTATTTACCGGGGACGTTGTGGATTTTAATTGGTGCGGTACTGGGTGGCGCGGTGCAAGATATGGTGACCTTGTTTTTTTCAACGCGCCGTAATGGCAAAAGTTTGGGGCAGATGGCACGTGATGAGATTGGGGTCATCGGTGGTACGGCGGCGCTGGTGGGCACATTTATGATCATGATTATTCTGATTGCAGTGCTTGGTTTGGTGGTGGTGAATGCGATGAAGCATAGCCCATGGGCAACATCTACTGTTGCTGCAACGATTCCGATTGCCATGATTGTGGGCATTTATATGCGCAATATCCGCCCTGGACATGTGCTTGAAGCTTCAATGATAGGAGTGCTGCTTTTATTGCTATCAGTGTTTGCAGGGGGTTGGATAGATCATAATGAAAATTTGCGTGGGTTATTTGATCACGATGGGTTGCCTTTGGCTTATGCCATTATTGTCTATGGTTTTGCAGCAGCGGTATTACCTGTGTGGTTGCTGCTTGCGCCGCGGGATTATTTATCTACCTTTATGAAACTAGGTACAGTCATTTTGTTGGCGGTTGCCATTGTGATTTTACGTCCCGAAATCCATATGCCAGCAGTCACGCAATTTATTGATGGTAGTGGCCCTATTTTTGGCGGCAAGCTATTCCCCTTTGTGTTTATCACCATCGCTTGTGGTGCAATTTCAGGCTTTCATTCTTTAATCGCTAGTGGCACAACGCCAAAATTGTTAGCAAACGAACGTGATATTCGTATGATAGGCTATGGTGCAATGCTGTTAGAGAGTTTTGTGGCCATTATGGCGATGATTGCAGCAACGGTGCTAGAGCCCGGTATATTTTTCGCCATTAATAGCCCAGCAGGCGTGGTAGGCAAAGAGGCCATCGATGCCGTGGCTAAAATCAACAGCTGGGGTTATGCCGTTACGGTAGAACAAATGAACCAGCTGGCCAAAGATATGGGTGAAAGTTCCTTGTTTGCCCGCACTGGTGGTGCGCCAAGCCTTGCTGTGGGGATGGCAAGCATTTTTGGTAGCGCGTTTGGTAAACATTTACTGGCTTTGTGGTATCACTTTGCCATTATGTTTGAGGCGATATTTATTCTCACCACACTGGATGCGGGAACGCGGGTGGGGAGGTTTATGCTACAAGATATGTTGGGAAACTTTAACAAAAAACTGGGGGAGACTTCATATACCCCTTCGGTCATATTCACTAGCGCAATAGTCGTCGCTGGTTGGGGCTACTTTTTGTATATTGGTGTAATCGATCCCAACGGGGGGGTAAATATACTTTGGCCGTTGTTTGGAATTGCCAATCAAATGCTCGCCGCGATTGCCTTGTGCGTTGCCACAAGTATTTTGGTGAAATCGGGTAAGCTCAAATACGCTTGGGTAACCGGCCTGCCATTGCTTTGGTTAATTACTATTACCACCACTGCGGCATGGCAAAAGATCATGAGTGACGACGTACGGGTAGGTTTTTTTGCTGCCGCTAACGATTTAAGTGCAAAATTAGCTGCGGGAGCATTGCCAGCAGACAGGGCTGCTGTTGCGCCACAACTCATCTTTAATCAGCATTTAGATGCCTATTTAACCCTGTTCTTTGTTATCGTGTTATGGGTAGTCATTGTGGATATGCTTTATATTTCACTGCGGCATTTGAAAGGTAAGCCAGTATTAGCCTCTAGCGAGATGGCTTACTTAAAGACTAATTTGGAATGAAACAATTAGAATGTGGCTAAGAAAACTTAAACATGTGTGGCATATCGTGAGGCAGTTGTCGGGCGATAATGCCTATGAGTGCTATCTAGTGCATCATGCCGCGTTTCACGCGAACTCGGTAGAAGCTAAGCCAGCTTTATCGCGCAAGGCGTTTTACCAGCTTTGGCAGGAAACTAAATGGAAAGAGGTAAAGCGCTGTTGCTAGTTAGTTTTTTGCTTTGCGTACCTTCACTATGGTAGTAACGAAGTGAAGTGTTACCAAACTAAACAACATCATAAAAATGAACGGTAGCATGTTGTACTCCAATTAGTTGCGTTGATAGAGATTATCAATTTCCATCTCATCATGTTCTATAGGCGTGCTCAGGTTGTATTCAGCAATGGTGATATCTGCTTTCGGCTTATTAGTTTTGGTGGGCTGATATTCTGCGAGCACATAATCAAAAGGTGCTTTAGGTTTAAAAAACATATCCAGTAAATTTTTCATCGTTGATTCACTATCAATTAAAGTGTTGACGATTACTAATGAGCAATCTGCATGCCAACCTACTTTATTGAGTTAAATGAAAACTAACTTATTGATTTTAATAACTAAAAATAGATTAACCTGAAGGAGAAGCCAAAAAGAAAATGATGTAAATTTGATGCTAATGTTGTAATTTCGACAATCGATTATTTTTGTTCAAAGCGCCTTTGATACGCTTGGGTTAGCATCCAAACGCCGATGACAATCATTGGCACACTTAGCCATTGCCCCATGGTCAAGCCTAATGGTAGTAAGCCTAAATAATCGTCTGGTTGTCGTGTGTATTCGACCAAAAATCTAAAGCTGCCATAGCCGATTAAAAACAGTGCAGATATCGCACCAATCGGCCTTTGCTTGCGCGAAAACCACCACAAGATCAAAAATAACGCGACTCCTTCTAGTGCAAACTCATAAAGCTGTGAGGGGTGGCGTGCAATAGTGTCCACTTGAGGAAAAATCATGCCAAAATGCGCGTTCGTTGTACGTCCCCATAATTCGCCATTAATAAAATTGCCCATGCGCCCAGCGCCTAAGCCAATCGGGACAAGCGGTGCGACAAAATCCATTACTCGAAGCCAAGGTTGCGGGTACTTTTTATTGAAAAAAAACATGGCGACTAATACGCCTAAAAAACCACCATGAAAGCTCATGCCGCCTTGCCATACTGCCAATATTTCGAGCGGATGTTGCACAAAATAACTGGCTTGGTAAAATACTACATAACCTAAGCGTCCGCCTAAAATCACACCAAGCGCGCCATAAAACAAGGCATCTTCCAGCATTGTACTGTTCCAACCAAACCAGGGTTTGTGCTTAATTTGATATTTCCCCAGCAACAAAAACCCTAAAAAGCCTGTCAGATACATAAGCCCATACCAATGGATACCAAATGAACCAATGTGGATGGCAACAGGATCAAACTGGGGGTGTACAAATATTTTATCTAACATTGTTGTTCTCAGAATGCGGTAAAATGTGCATTATACGTTTTAATTGCTTAAAGGTTTAACATGCCCGTTTATCGTTCTCGCACTACTACTCATGGTCGCAATATGGCGGGTGCTCGCGCTTTGTGGCGTGCCACCGGCATGAAGGATGGCGATTTTGATAAGCCGATTATTGCAATTTCTAACTCTTTCACCCAATTCGTGCCTGGCCACGTGCATTTGAAAGATCTTGGTCAGCTCGTAGCACGTGAGATTGAGCGCGCAGGCGGAGTAGCAAAAGAGTTCAATACCATCGCCGTAGATGACGGTATTGCGATGGGCCACGGAGGCATGCTTTACAGTTTACCCAGTCGCGATTTAATTGCCGATAGTGTTGAGTACATGGTGAATGCCCACTGTGCCGATGCGCTGGTATGCATTTCTAATTGCGACAAAATTACCCCAGGTATGCTGATGGCGGCGCTACGTTTGAATATTCCGGTGGTGTTTGTTTCGGGGGGGCCAATGGAAGCTGGTAAGGTGAATTGGCAAGGTGACACCCTAAAGCTTGACCTAGTAGATGCCATGGTAGCAGCGGCAGACAGCAAAGTGTCCGATGCAAAATCTGAAGCGATAGAACGCTCTGCTTGCCCCACTTGCGGTTCTTGTTCGGGCATGTTTACGGCAAATTCCATGAATTGCTTAACGGAAGCCTTAGGGCTAAGCCTGCCCGGCAACGGCTCTACACTTGCTACCCATGGTGCACGAAAACAGTTATTTTTACAAGCAGGCCGCCTGATTGTAGATTTAGCAAAACGCCATTACGAGCAAGATGACTACGCTGTATTGCCGCGCAATATCGCCACTCAAAAAGCATTTGAAAATGCGATGAGCTTAGATGTGGCGATGGGCGGGAGCACGAATACCGTACTGCATTTATTGGCAGCTGCACACGAAGCTGGGCTTGATTTCAGCATGGAAGATATCGATAGGATTTCGCGCAAAGTACCTTGTGTAAGCAAAGTAGCACCGGCGACGCAAAAGTATCATATGGAAGATGTACACCGCGCAGGGGGTGTGATGGCTATTTTGGCAGAACTCAGTCGTGGCGGCTTGATTCACCGCGATATTCCTACCGTACATTCAGCCACTCTAGGAGAAGCGCTAGACAAATGGGACATTACGACCACAATCGATGAAGAGGTAAAGAAATTTTACCGTGCTGCGCCAGGCGGGATTCCTACCACCATTGCATTTTCGCAAAGCATGTTATGGCCAGATTTGGATACCGATCGTGCCAATGGCTGCATTCGCGATATTGCGCATGCTTACTCTAAAGATGGCGGATTGGCAGTGTTATATGGCAATATCGCGCTCGATGGCTGCATTGTTAAAACAGCGGGAGTGGATGAAAGCATTTTAAAATTTACTGGACGTGCGCGTATTTTCGAATCGCAAGATGCTGCGGTTGAAGGAATACTGGCAGATAAGGTGGTGGCAGGTGATGTGGTGGTGATTCGCTATGAAGGTCCGCGTGGCGGACCTGGCATGCAGGAAATGCTTTATCCGACTTCCTACTTAAAATCAAAAGAGTTAGGTAAAGTCTGCGCGTTACTCACCGATGGACGTTTCTCGGGCGGCACATCAGGCTTGAGTATCGGCCACGCTTCGCCAGAGGCCGCCGAAGGCGGCGCAATCGGCTTGGTGGAAGAAGGGGATATGATAGAGATTGATATTCCAAATCGCACGGTTCATCTCGCGATTAGTGATGCAGAAATGGCGCATCGTCGCGCCACAATGGAGGCAAAAGGCGCACTTGCTTGGAAGCCGATGAATCGGGAACGCGTTGTTTCGCCAGCTTTACGTGCCTATGCGGCTATGAGTACCAGTGCAGCACGTGGCGCGGTGCGCGATGTCACACAAATTGAAAATAAGTAGTTCATTACCGATGGCTAAATATTTGCAAAGTAAAAACAGCCATCGTATTCTATGCATTATAGTTAAATCACTTTAGGGCAAGGCATGACTCCTGACACCACGATTGAAAACGTCTTCAAAAAGAAAGACGCTAAGCCTAGCAACACAGTGCACCCGCATATTAAGTTCACTAAGGATGCTAACGGGTTGCAATTTTTAGAGATTGACAATCCACTGGCTACTGCAAAAATCGCTTTGCAGGGCGCGCATGTGATTCAATGGCAGCCAAAGTTTGATAAAAATCCTGTATTGTGGCTCTCAGATCATGCGCGTTATGTGCAAGGGCGTTCAATTCGTGGCGGCGCACCTATCTGCTGGCCTTGGTTTGGTGCGCATCCAACCGATAGCGCATTATGCCCACACGGCTTTGCACGGGTGATTCCATGGCAGCTGGTCGACGCAGATTCTACTTATACCGGCGCAACCCGTTTAGTGTTAGAAATGATACAAACGCCCGAGGCGAAGCGCCAGTTATCTTATCCGTACGTGCTCACGGTCATGATTACCATTGGCCGACGCTTAAAGATAGATTTAGCTACTACTAATAAGGCGGAGCATCCGTTTGTGATTGGCGAAGCTTTTCATACCTATTTGAATATCAGCGATATCGAAAAAATCAAGATTTCCGGACTACAGGATTGTGTCTATGCCGATAAAATGCGCAAATATGAACGCTATGTAGAGCATGATTTGCTTAAATTTAATGGCGAATTTGATCGAGTTTTTATTAATCACAGTGGTGATTGTGTGATTCACGACGCTGGCTACAATCGTTTAATTCGTGTGGCGAAATCAGGCAGTGATACTACGGTGGTTTGGACGCCGTGGGCAGAAAAAGCGCATGCGATTGGCGATATGGGCAATAGCGATGAATGGCGCAAGATGATATGTGTAGAAACGACCAATGCGATGGAAAACTCGGTGGTGATTAACCCTAATCGAACCCATATCTTGAGCGCAGAGTACAGTGTAGAAACACTGTAACTATGGCTAATCACCTGATTGATGAAACAAGCCCATATTTAATTCAACATGCAGAAAACCCGGTGGATTGGTATCCATGGGGAGAGCAAGCACTCACATTATCCCGCAATCAAGATAAGCCAATTCTACTTTCTATTGGCTATTCAGCCTGTCACTGGTGTCATGTGATGGCGCATGAATCGTTTGAGGATGAAACAATCGCCGCGCTGATGAACGAACACTTTATTAATATTAAAGTCGATCGTGAGGAGCGCCCTGACATCGATCAGATTTATCAAACGGCGCATAGTATGTTGTCGCAGCGCAGTGGCGGCTGGCCACTCACTGTATTTTTAACGCCTAAGCAAGAGCCTTATTTTACGGGCACCTATTTTCCAAAAACAGCGCGCTATCAACTACCAGGGTTTGCTGACTTACTTCCAAGGGTAGCTCAGTATTATCATGAGCGTAAAGCTGACGTGGCATTACAAAATAGCCAACTGATGACTGCCTTTTCTCGCACTATCCCGCCAGCGAGTAATCTGTTAAAAGCAAACGAAACGACGCTTGCCTTTGCTTTTAATGCACTGGAAAGCGCATTCGATTTTGATCATGGTGGTTTTGGTAGTGCACCCAAGTTTCCTAATCCTTCAGATATCAATTTTCTGTTACATCAAGCCAAAGTAGGTAACAAACGTGCAGAAAATATGGCGCTACAAATGTTAAGCGCGATGGCGGATGGCGGCATTTACGATCAGATTGGCGGCGGATTTTGTAGATATTCGGTGGATGAGCGTTGGAATATTCCCCATTTTGAAAAAATGCTCTATGACAATGGGCAATTACTATTTCTGTATGCGGATGCTTGGCAAATCAGCAAAGATGCACGCTATGCACAGATAGTAGAAGAAACGGTGCAATGGATGCAGCGCGAGATGCTGTCATTACATGGAGCGTTTTATTCTTCGCTTGATGCAGATTCACCTGACGCACAAGATCACCTAGCAGAAGGTGCGTTTTATGTTTGGCAGACAAATGAGGTGAGAGCGCTACTGACACCGGCAGAGTTCGTGCTAGCCAGTCATGTGTATGCGTTCGACCGAGTAGCTAATTTTGAAGATCCACACTCTCAAATAGAAGCTTGGCACGCTTATATAGCCGTTGTTCCAACTGAGGAAGAGCAGGCGCTACTGAGTGGCGCACGCACAAAACTATTCACAGCGCGCGAAAAGCGTAGCCGCCCTGGTTGTGACGATAAAATTTTAACCTCGTGGAATGCGCTGGCGGTTAAAGGCCTAGCGCGTGCAGGCCGTGTGTTTAATCAACCTGATTGGATAACGCTTGCACAAAGTTCGGTAGACTTTATTAAAAATAATCTTTGGCAGTATGAAAAGTTGCTTGCAACCTGTAAAGCTCAAGCGAGTGGTCATTACAGCGCTCACTTAAACGCCTATTTAGATGATTATGCTTTTTTGCTGGACGCATTGATTGAGTTATTGCAGGCGGATTATCGTAGCGAAGACATGGTTTTTGCGGAGCATTTGGCTGAGGCCTTGCTGACAGATTTTGAGGCTGAAGAGGGCGGTTTCTATTTTACCAGTCATGCGCATGAGAAGTTGATTCATCGCCCCAAACAGGCTTATGATAATGCTACGCCGAGTGGCAATGGCATCGCTGCAATCGCGCTGCAAAGACTAGGGCACTTGCTTGAGAAACCTCGCTATTTGCAAGCGGCAGAGCGCACTTTAAGAGCCTTTGATGATCATTTGCAGCGTAACCCTGCCGCATGTGCTAACTTATGCCACGCTTTGTATGAGTGTTTAACGCCACCAGTGGTGGTTATTTTGCGTGGTGAAGCTAAAAGAATGTTGGCATGGAAACAAGTGATCAATCAACACTATTTACCCCATCACCTTATCATTTGTCTTGATGAAAGCGCGGCAGAATTGCCACAAACACTGCAAAGAAACTATACCGAGGATGTCAACGCTTGGGTATGCAAGGGCGTTGTTTGTGCACCAAGCGTAAATGATGTGCAGCAGTTATTAAAAAATCTGTAGTAGCTATTGTGGATTTTAAAATGTTAGGTATGATACGCGCTGCAAGATTATGCACATTTTTACAAGAATTCAAGGAGATAGCATGAAAGCATTATTATTAATGGTGGTCGCTACTGGTTCGCTAATGCTTGCCGAACAGGCAAGTGCAAACCAAGCGTTAGCACAAAAAAATGGCTGTTTGGCTTGCCATGGCGTAGATAAAAAAGTGTTAGGCCCAGCCCTAAAAGACATTGCAGCAAAATATAAAGGTGACAAGGGCGCTGAAGCAAAAATGGTCACTAAAGTTAAGGCGGGTGGCAGTGGGGTATGGGGCCCTATTCCTATGCCAGCTAATAGCCCACAAGTAAAAGATGAGGATATTAAAACAATCGTTCAGTGGATTTTGGCACTGTAATTGGTTTAATTTGAAATAACTGTATTTTAAAAGCCAGCTTCGTGCTGGCTTTTTTTATGTTATTTAATTACGCCAAACAAATATAGGAACACCGCTATGATTGCAATGGGTGCAATGATGTTATTGGTAATACGCCAACACTTAAAGCTCGCATGCTTCAAATCCAGCTCTTCCTGAACATGATTCTTTTTCATAACATAGCCTGCAAAAATAGCCATGGTTAGGCCGCCTAAAGGCAGTAAAATGGTAGAGGTGAGTTTGTCTAATGATTCAAAAATATTAAGCCCAAACAATAGTTTAACATCACGCCATTCATTAAACGACAACACTACAGCCAATCCGAGCAACCATACTCCCACACCTATCAAAAGTGCGGATTGCACGCGTGTGATCTGAGTATTTTCGGTTATCCATGCAATCGCAGGCTCTACCAATGAAATCGCGGATGTCCAAGCAGCAAATGCGACTAACATAAAAAATAACGTGCCAATGACACCACCGCCGGGCATGTGTCCAAACGCAATCGGCAAGGTTTGAAAGATTAAGCCTGGACCAGCAGCGGGCTCTAGCTGATTGGCAAACACCAGTGAATAAATCGCCAGCCCCACCAATAAGCCTAAGGCGGTATCAGCCAAAGCGATGACAATAGTGGTACGAGCGATGGATACGTTTCGCTGCAAGTAAGAGCCATAAACCATCACTGCGCCCATGCCTAGGCTGAGTGAAAAGAAAGCGTGACCTAAAGCCGAGAGCACGGCAACCGGCGTGATTTTAGAAAAATCAAGCGCAAACATGAACTGGCTAGAAGCTACAAAATCACCTACCGCCATGCTGTAACCCAACAAAATGAGTAAGATAATAAACAAGGCGGGGATAAGAATATTATTTGCTCTTTCTAAGCCAGCGTTGACACCACGCGCGACGACTCCCATGGTAAGCAGCATAAAAACGCTATGCCAAAAAATAAGGGCTAGGGGTGAACTCAGTAGCGTATCAAAATTGGCTTTGGCGTTGATGCCATCAATATGGTGGAAGGCATCTTGGAATGCAGACCAGATATAACTCAATACCCAGCCGCCAATCACGCTATAAAATCCCAAAATGAGCAAGCCGGTAATCATCCCCATTCCACCTAAGTATTTCCAGAGACTGCTTGCATTTGCCTCATGTGCGAGCATTGCCATCCCATCCAGCGGATTTTTTTGTGTGCGACGACCCAGTAAAATCTCAGTCATCATCAGTGGAATACCTACGAAAAAGATACAAGCGATAAACACTAATACAAATGCACTTCCGCCATTAACGCCTATCATGTAAGGGAGTTTCCAGATATTACCCAAGCCAATCGCAGAGCCAGCCGTGGCGAGCATGAAAGTCCAGCGGTTCTTCCAAACACTTCTATTATGGAGGCGTTGCGTCATTATGATGCGTTATGTTTTTTTTAATAGAGAAATAGCGATCGGTTTCCGCTTTAATGACTTTAGATAACAGCAATAAACCAATCAGGTTAGGTATTGCCATCATGCCATTCATCAGATCAGAAAAGTTCCATACAAACTCTAAGCTCACCGTTGCGCCTATCATGACGGCGACGATAAAAAATAGGCGATAAATACGAATGGCTTTGTCACCCAATAAATATTCAACGGCTTTTTCGCCGTAGTAATTCCAGCCGATGAGTGTGGAATAGGCAAATAGTGCGGTGGCAATGGCTACAATCACACTACCGGTGTTGCCCAAAGTTTCTGCCATGCTGAGGCTGGTAAGGCTCGCTGCAGAAACGCCTTCAGTCCAACTGGTCGCGGTTAAAATCACTAAAGCAGTCATTGTGCATACTACCAATGTATCAATAAATGTTTGGGTCATGCTTACCAAGGCTTGCGTGACGGGGTCACTGGTACGTGCAGCAGCAGCAGCGATAGGTGCTGAACCTAGCCCAGATTCATTAGAAAATACACCGCGTGAAATCCCATAGCGCATGGCCGCTGCAACAGTAGCACCCGCAAAACCACCGCCTGCAGCAGCCGGCGAAAAAGCATAATTAAAAATCAGGCCAAATGCATGTGGAATCTCTTGTGCATTCAGCAGTATGACCAGTAGAGAGGTTCCTACGTAACCCAAAATCATAAAAGGAACCAGTAGCGAGGTAAATTTAGCAATGGATTTAATGCCGCCCAAAATGACCAAGCCAGTGAGTAAAGTGAGACCCATGCCGGT
>JBQTJZ010000044.1:0-2724 GCA_052386615.1 Methylophilaceae bacterium | reverse complement strand
AACCAACTGGTGTTAAATTTTCAGTGTCAACCCAATATGGTCATGCGGAAGTGAAAGCGGGGTTAATTGGCAGATTTAATGTCTATAACGTGCTGGCAGTGTTGGCGGCTTTGCTTGCGTCAGAGGTGAGTTTGCATGATGCGGTGGAGGCAATCTCACATATTCAACCCGTAAGTGGACGCATGCAGCAATTAGGTGGCGGTAGCGTACCTTTGGTGGTAATCGATTATGCACATACACCAGATGCGCTAGAAAAAGTGTTGCAAGCGCTGAAAGAGCAAACCAGCAAGAAACTCTTTTGCGTTTTTGGCTGTGGCGGAGATCGTGATACCGGCAAGCGTGCATTGATGGGCAAAGTAGCCAGCGATTTAGCGGACGCAGTGGTAGTCACCTCAGATAACCCACGTAATGAAAAACCTGAAAAAATCATTCAAGATATTTTAGAAGGTATGCACGGTAAATATGCGGTTGAAGAGGATCGTGCCAGAGCTATTGCCATGGCAATAGCAACAGCTAAGCCTGGGGACACGGTACTTATCGCAGGTAAAGGGCATGAGTATTACCAAGAAATTGCAGACGAAAAACACTATTTTAGTGATTTTGACCAAGCGCAAAAAGCGCTAAAGCGCTATCAGGAGACATTTGCATGATGATGCTCTCTGAGGTAGCAAAAACCCTGAATGCCCACATGATAGGTGCCGATGTCAAAGTCACAAATGTGGGTACGGATAGTCGTAATATCGTCAAAAATCAATTATTTGTAGGTATCAAGGGCGACCATTTTGACGGTAGTGCTTACGCAGAAGAAGCTATCAAGCAAGGTGCTGCAGCTGTTTTGGTTAATATCAAAAATACACAGGCTACTCCTGCGGTGGTGGTTGAGAATACGCGCTTGGCGTTAGGAAAATTAGCGCATTACTGGCGCAAAAAATTTACATTACCGATGGTGGCAGTGACTGGTAGCAACGGTAAAACTACAGTTAAAGAAATGATTACGGCGATTTTAACGGTGGCAAATGAAAGCGTTCTGGCAACAAAAGGTAACTTAAATAACGATATTGGTATGCCGCTCACCCTGCTTAGCATAGGGTCAGAACATGCTTATGCTGTAATCGAAATGGGGATGAATCATGAAGGCGAAATTCGTTATTTAACCAAACTTGCAGAACCAACCGTAGCGATTGTGAATAACGCAGGTACTGCTCATATAGGCGAACTGGGCTCGCGCGAGGCTATTGCCCGAGCTAAAGGTGAGATTTTTGAAGGTCTTGCAGAGGAGGGGATTGCCGTAATCAATGCTGATGATGATTTTGCGGATTATTGGAAAGCGCTTAATCAAAATAGAAAAACGATTACATTTGGCTTAAAGGCCAAAGCAGCAGTATCCGCAAGCTATTTACTAAACAACGGTCGTTCGCATGTTCATCTTACAACTCCAAACGGGGAGATTCAGTTTTACCTGAATGTGTTAGGCGAGCACAACGTACACAACGCAGTAGCCGCGAGTGCAGTAGCGTTTGGGTTAGGGTTTTCAAATGCAGATATCGCCGCAGGCCTAAGTCAGTTTCGCCCAGTGAAGGGGCGACTTAATAAGCTGGAAGGCTTAAATGGTGTAGTGGTGATTGATGATACTTATAACGCGAATCCGGATTCCATGAAAATGGCCATAGACGTACTTTCCAGCCACAAAGGCATACAAATTTTTGTGATGGGCGATATGGCTGAGCTAGGGGCAGACTCGCTATGTCTGCATGCTGAAGTGGGGTTGTATGCGAAGCAAAAAGGCATTACCCAATTGCTTGGTTTTGGAGAACAGAGTCAGCGAGCGAGCGACGCATTTGGCGAAAATGCCAGCCATTTTGAATCACTGGAAAGCTTGGTTCAAGCGATTAAAAGTGGCATGAAAGCGAATACAACCGTGCTAGTTAAAGGTTCGCGCTTTATGAAAATGGAGCGAGTAGTGAATCAAATAGTACCAAATAAAATTGATGAAGGAGCGCACTGATGTTACTCGAACTAGCACGCTATTTGGCGCATGATATTCGTGGTTTTAATGTGTTCAGCTACATCACGTTGCGCGCTGTGATGGCAACACTCACCGCACTGATCATCTCATTTGTGGTGGGACCACGCATGATTAAAAAACTGACTGAATATAAAGTGGGGCAAGCCGTACGCGATGATGGCCCACAGACACACTTGATTAAAGCGGGAACACCCACCATGGGGGGCGCCCTTATTTTGGTGGCGATTGCAATAGCGACCTTACTGTGGGCAGATTTGAGTAATCGTTTTATCTGGGTGGTTTTAGTCGTCACATTGGGTTTTGGCACCATTGGCTGGGTAGACGACTATCGCAAAGTGGTTTACCGCAACCCAAAAGGCTTATCTGCTAAAGCGAAATATTTCTGGCAAAGCATCATTGGTTTTAGTGTAGCTATTTTTCTATATCAAACCGCAGCAGCGCCAGCAGAAACCACGCTCATTGTTCCGTTTTTTAAGCAACTAGCGCTGCCACTAGGTATGGTGGGTTTTATTGTGCTCACCTATTTGGTGGTGGTAGGCAGTAGCAACGCAGTGAATTTGACCGATGGCCTAGATGGCTTGGCGATTATGCCAACGGTGATGGTAGGTAGCGCACTGGCGATATTTGCTTACGTGGCTGGGCATTTATATTTTTCAAAATACTTGGGTGTGCCTTATGTGGCGGGTGCTGGAGAACTG
>JBQTJZ010000043.1:0-7783 GCA_052386615.1 Methylophilaceae bacterium | reverse complement strand
TGCAAGAAGAGGTTGCTGAACCCACGGCAAATGTGGCTAATGTGCAATATCAACCTGCGGATTACGACGAAGCTTTGGCCAATCCTGCCAGCACTGAAGAATCAGGAAACGCTGGCCAACCCGTGGTTCGCGAAGGCGTCAAAGTTGGACGTAACGATCCATGCCCTTGCGGCTCGGGTAAAAAATATAAAAATTGCCATGGGGTCTTAACCTAATATTAAACACGGCCAACATAGGGTTTAGTATGAATTGTAGGAAATACCGAAAATGTCTAATCATCATGAATTTCAATCGCCTTGCATCGGGGTGTGTGCAATGGATGATTTAACGGGTCTGTGTCAAGGCTGCTACCGTACTGCGGATGAAATACAGCAATGGTGGGAATTGAGTGTGGAACAACAACATCAAATTGTAGTTAAAGCCAAGGCACGCGAAGCACAATTATTTGACTAAATAAGAGAAGCGTTGCTGCCTTATTTTTTTATACTGCCTACGATGGCTTGCTGGACTGCAAGATCAGTCAGAATTTCCAAGCCGAAGGTTGTCATGGCGTCAATATTTGGATGCTCTATCTCTTTTGCGAGTCTTGCTAACACTTGTTTTCCGCTCAATTTATTTTCTTCAATTATGTTTAATAAAAGGTAAGTCACTGGATTTAACTCAATAAATTTGACGATAAATTCACTATTTCTAAATACCAATAAATAGGTTTTTTCAGGTTTTTTTGGCTTAAATTTCGCAGAAATTTTATGTACCGGGTAGTCGTACTCCAACAGCATGTGAGCACCGGCAATCTGAGGTTTTTCGTTGAGCAAATCTATAGGGCTACTCAAACTGGGTTCGGGGGCCTGTTGCATATTAACGGCCAGTTCTACCCATTCGTAATGTGCAAGCTGCACCATATAGGTCGCCAAATCAGTGTCTGACTGCATGAACTTAAGTAATTCTTGTGGAATTTCTCTGAAAATGGGCGTATTTGCCTGATGATGCGCCAAGAATTGGCGCATCAGTTTTTGCCACTCACGTTTTCCCAGTACAGTTTGGCTAACGGGAAAACAACCTGAGGCAGCTTCAAATATATTATTGAACACGGCTTCGCGATATACCGCTAAACGCTCTTCATTCACATCCGCAGGTTTTTTGTTGGAAGTTGGATCGCGGATATGCGCGGTAAACGCCTGTTGATAAGCTTGAAAATCTTGCATTATGCTAACGCCGTAGCACTTGAATGAATGTGTTTAGTTAAATATCGTGCATCGAAAGCATTTGCCTGTATTTGTGCGATTTTGTCTACCTCTTTCATCAAAGTGGGCAATGGCGGAATATTGCTATCACGCTCGAGCAAGGTAGGAAAAGATCCAAATAGTTGATAAGCTTCAGCCAGTAACTCCCACACCGGATCAATGACATCCGTGCCATGGGTATCAATTAACAAGTTGGGGGTTTGTTGGTAGTGACCTGCTACATGGCTATAAATAATACGATCAGCTGGAATGCCCTGCAAAAACGCATGTGGGTCAAAGCCAAAATTGACACTATTTACATAAATGTTATTGATATCTAAGTGTAAATCACAATTGGCCTCGCTCAGTACTGCGTTTAGAAAGGTGATTTCATCCATGGTAGAGATAGGTGCTGCTAAATAAAAAGACGCATTTTCTATTGCAATACGTTGACCCAGAATATCTTGAGTTTGGCGAATACGCTTGGCGACATATTGGACAGCTTCCTCTGTAAATGGAATAGGTAGCAAATCGTATAAATACCCCGACTTTCCTTGGCTAAAATCACTGCAGTAACTCAGATGCTCGGTATACAGTGGTATTTGATGATCACGCAAAAACTGCTTAACGCGCTTTAGAAAATCAGTATTCAGCGGATCTGTACCGCCAAGCGACAAACAAAGCCCGTGACAGGCAATGGGATAGCGCTCTACGAACCAAGCCAAATCTCGAGCAGCTTTGCCTCCTGCGCCTATCCAGTTTTCTGGAGCGATTTCAACAAAATTAATATTGGAAATTAAGGAGTTTGGCGTGAGAGATTGAAACTGGTGTTGGATTTGGGGAATAAGCTCACGCTTTAACCCCAAACCTACACCTTTGATGTCAGCTAATGTTGACACAATGAAGCGATAAGCAAATTACTTACCGCACTTACCTTCACCGCATTTACCATCTTTAGCTTTTTCTGCGCCTTTAGCTTTTTCTGCACCGCATTTACCTTCACCACATTTACCATCTTTAGCTTTTTCTGCACCGCATTTACCTTCACCGCATTTACCATCTTTGGCTTTTTCGTGAGCATCAGCAACCTGATAACCGCTAGACATTGATTTAATCGCAAATGGATTTTCAGTTGCTGCAAAGCTTGCTGTACCTACTGATAAGACGAATGCACCACCGACAGCCAATGCGATAGATTTTCCTACAGATTTAGTCGTGTTCATGTTTTTTCCTTAAATTTAATGTTAATAGGGTTGTTAAAGTACTACGCTAGTTAATCAACCATAGATTCAATTGATCTAGAAATGCGTGCTTTTGCATCAGATGACAAGGTAATGCTCGAATCATTTTCAACATGGCCACACAAGCGTTTTAATGCAACGCGCAAAGTACGTAACTGTTGACTGAAACGTGAACAATGCTTGCATATCGTAAGATGCAAGCGCAAGGCAAAACGTTCCCGCCAAGACAAATTACGGTCTAGCGATTGTGATATAAGTTGGCTAACCTCCTTGCATCGCAACATGTGAATTAAACTCCTATCCAGTTGATTTCCAAACACTTCCTGATTCCCATCCGGGCTCTGTACAACATCACCCAAGCATTGGTCGTGCTGATATCCAACTCCTTACAAATCTCTTCATTTTCTGTTTCATGCACATCGCGCATCATAAATATGGCGGCTAATTTACTGGGCAATTTATCGATACAGGTTTGCAGCACGCCTAAAAACTGTTTTTGTTCAAGCGCATTTTCCGGCATTTCCCAAGCTTGTGGCTTATCAGACCATTTACCAGCCTCATCAAAAAAATCGTCGATGCTACCATCTTCGTCGCTCATTAAGTCTGATGCTACAGTTTCTCGTACGTTTTTGCGCATCACATCAATAATTTTATGCTTAAGTATACCGGTAAGCCAAGTACGTGGGCTGGATTGCTCAGCAAATCCAGATTTCTCAGAACTGTTAGCACTTTTGATGGCGGCAATAAAAGTTTCTTGAACAACGTCTTCAGCCTGATGTGGGTCACGTAGTCTTGCCAGTGCGAAACGATAAAGATAATCGCTATGTTCGTTAAGCCAGTCGTGCATATTTGCGCTAATCATTGTGATAGGTAGCCTACTTTTTGTTGCAGCAATTGTAGATAATGGGTTGTATCTAGTCCAGTGTTATTGCGTTGTGCCTGCCAAACAATTTCTGCCAAACAGTCTAAGACATCGTGTTGCGCTAGGTGTTCATCTTGATGTTTTATTTTTAATTGCTGATAAATTTCGGCAATACCGCTAGGCTGGTTAATACTGATCTGCTCCAGAATAGAGAGATGCAAACTCATGTGTAGAAACGGATTAGTTTCACCCTTCTCTGGAAAGTAAGTCAAGTGTTTGAATTGTGCGGGTTTATCTAATGTAGCGTGATACTCCGGATGCATCAGGATGACGCTTAAGCCAATTTTTTCTAAATCGCTCAGAGGTAATAGCCCTTTATAGTGATGCCAAGTGTCAAAGAAGAAATCGCGCACCTCATCGCGTGAGGGATTAAATAAACTCATATGATTAATTCATCTGCAAAAAGCCCAAGTACGGCAGAATATTGCAGCATTTCATTTTTGTTTTGAATAGGCGCAATTTCACCATTGCCATAAAAGCCGATAATGGGTAGCTTGGGGAACAATGTTTTAAGCAGTGCCAAATCTTGATCTCCACCGTCATAGAAGTAAGGCCCACGTCCTAAACATGAAAATAACAGCGCAAAAGCCGGATCGGAATGGAGCTGTTGTTTCAGCATACTAGCTGTTTTAACAATGTCTATTTGCGCTGCGTCCACGTCCCGCACCGCCCAGCTTAACCAGTCGCCTTCACGCAACACTTTAGTGAGTGTAATCGAACCATTTTCTTCATTGCTCGTGATAATTGATGCTACATTGTATTCCCCACGTTCTAGCTGGATTGCCTTGTTCGCATAAGTAGCGATTAGTTGATGGTAAGGCAGAGTTTCTATGGTCTTTTGTTGTTTTTGCCAAGCGGAGCTAAGGCTAGAAATTGCTGATATATTGGCGATGGAGAGCACGTCATGACCATTGGTTTGCGTGATTTTACGCGGGGCAGAAATAGATTTTAAGCCATGTGATGCGGCAACGGCTACCTGAGTGTTATTAATCACAATCTCGCAGTAACCCTGCGTCGCACCCTTGCCATTTTTCCATACTGAGAATGGACCATGCCCGGTGGCGTCACCAGAAACGCCACCAAATCTCAAGCCTGGCTTGTTTAGCCAAGTACTATTAATGGCATTAGGCGCTGCCAGTGTGAGCGAAAGAGTTGTTTTGTTGTGTTCTTCTGCGATAGAGAGTTTCACCTCATCACTCAATACCATTGCCGCGGCGGCGGGACTATCTAACACCCAATCTTCCTCAGTAAAAATGCCGGTGGCTGAGCAACCTACGATTTGTGTACAACTAGCTGCTCTAGCCGCAGCTTTGATGGCAGAGTGAGGGTCGGAAGCGAATTCTGAGGTTAAAAATAACAATACACTGCTGGGAGATTGGATGCCAGCTTTTGTCATCGCCGCTCGAACTGCCTTTGCTGCAAGTTCTGGCCTAGCCACTGCACCAATCGCCAAACCTGTGGCTACTTTCAAACCAAACTGCCTTTCAGACTTTCTTTGCCAGCCATGAGGTGAGGCTGAGGAATGATTTTTTGTGGATATTCACATAAATCTACAATGCAGCACTCGCCACATTTCGGCTTGCGCGCAGTACAGGTATAACGTCCGTGCAGAATGAGCAAATGATGCGCATCGTGCATAAAAGCTTTGGGAATGGTTTTTAAGTATTTTTGCTCAACTTGCAGTACATTTTTGCCTGGTGCAAGTTTTGTGCGGTTTCCTAAACGAAACAAATGAGTATCTACTGCAATCGTAGCTTGCCCGAATGCGGTATTCAAAATCACATTCGCAGTTTTTCGTCCTACACCGGGTAAGGCTTCAAGCGCTTCACGCGTATCTGGCACTTCACCAGCGTGTTGATGAATGAGCATTTCGCAGCATGCCATGATGTTTTTGGCTTTTGCATGATAGAGACCGATGGTTTTGATGTGGTTTTCCAAGCGTTCTAGCCCTAAAACAACCATTGCTTGTGCAGTGTTAGCCACGCCGAATAATTTGCGCGTAGCCCTATTGACGCTCTTGTCAGTGGCTTGTGCGGATAGAATCACTGCAATAAGCAGTTCAAACGTGCTGTGATATTCAAGCTCAGTGGTGGGTTGCGGGATGGCAATACTTAAGCGCTTAAAAATCTCAAACCGTTTTTGAGCATTCATCTCGTTGTTGGCGCGTTAATGCGCAGGTTTTAGTGAGCCACTAGCAGACGGCGTGATTTTGGTTTTGCGCAAATCTGCCCAATTACGAACAGCAATTAAGCAGGCTAATCCCAAAAATGCACCCGGCGGCAAAATAGCCAATAAAAAGCCATGATAATCGGGAATAGCCGTAATGACATATTGTTTAAATTGAGGACCGAAAGCCAAATCTAAACCAGAAAAAAGCGTGCCTTTACCCAGTAGCTCGCGCATGCCGCCAAGTAAGCCTAGTACAAGCGTCAAGCCTATCCCCATCATAAAGCCATCCCAAACGGCTGGTGCAGGGGCGTTTTTAGCAGCAAATGATTCCACGCGGGCCAACACAATACAATTCACCACAATAAGCGGAATAAAAATGCCGAGCACTTTATGTAATGGTTCAGCGAAGCCGTGAATAATCAAATCAATTACGGTGACTAGTGCCGCGATGACCAAAATAAACACGGGCACCCGAATTTCATCAGGCACAAATTTACGCACTGGTGAGACGGCACCATTAGAGGCGGCCATCACCAGCGCTGTTGCGAGACCTAAACTCATGCCATTGACAACTGAGGTGGTTACAGCGAGTGTTGGGCACAAACCTAATAGTTGCACAACCCCCGGGTTTTGCTTCCATAACCCATTGTTAGCGATTTCTTTAAATTGACTCATGGTTACCTTTTTGAATCCAAACACTAACTAAACAGCGCTTCTTTGTTTAATGCAAAGTACTGCAGAGTTTTGTGTACTGCCTTAACCACTGCGCGTGGGGTGATGGTCGCGCCTGCCATGTAATCAAATTCTCCCCCATCTTTCTTTACTTTCCATTTTGCTTCATTTGTTTTTTGGAGCGACTTGTCATCGAAAAGTTTAATCCAATTCCCTTTTGCAATGTCAATATAATCACCCAGACCGGGTGTTTCTTTATGGGTAAGCACACGCACACCAGCAATACTGCCATCGTATTTAATGGCGATGAGCAACTTAATATCACCACTGTAGCCATCATGTGCAATCGCTTCTAAAATCACGACTGTAGGAACACTATCAAACCGTGCACGGTTTGCAATCGTCGCTTGTTGATTGCCAAGCAAATCATTTGGCTCGATGCTAATTGCATCATTAAGCATATCATTATTGTGCATATGTTCTGGCACAATTTGCCGAAACAACGCCATGCGTGCTGCCGCCTCACTTTTTTCAATCGGCACTTTTGTAACAGCAAACACATAAGTCAGCAGCAATGTAAAAGCAAAGGCAAACGCGATTAAAGTCAACGCAGTTTTGCTGGTATGTTTAAGTATGGTCTCAGACATTATTGCTTATGACCAAACACGCGTGGCTGGGTATGCGCATCAATCAGCGGTACACAAATGTTCATAAAAATAACGGCAAACGCTACACCATCTGGGTAGCCGCCGTATACCCGAACGAGGTAAGTAATGATAGCAACTCCTGCCGCAAAATAAAGTTTACCTTTTGGAGTAGTTGGGCCACTTACTGGGTCGGTAATAATAAAGAACGCTGCCAATAAACTCGCCCCACTGAATAGGTGCAACAAAGGCGAAGCAAAATGGGTAGGATCAATTAACCAGAATATGCCGGAAATAAGTGCCAATGCGCCTAAAAAAGCCGTGGGTAAATGCCAAGAGATGATTTTTTGTTGCCATAAATAGAGACCACCTAGCAAATACGCTATGGTTACATACTCACCACCGTTAGCACCTAGCCCACCAAATAAAGGGGCTTGCATAATGTTAGCAATCTCATGCTTAAGAGTCAGTTGCGTTTTGAGATAGTCTAGCGGAGTAGCCGAGGTGACTGCATCCAGTTTTATGTCTTGCGGCAGCAGCCCGCCGAAGATGTAATGCAGTTGTTCAGCAAAGCTTAGCTTGGTTTCTGCCAGGCTGAGCGCAGCAGGCCATTTGGTCATCAGCACGGGAAAGGAAATCAACAACACCGCATAGCCAATCATGGCAGGATTAAACGGATTGTAGCCCAAGCCACCATAAAGCTGTTTTGCCACCACAATAGCAAATAACGTACCGACGACAATCAGCCACCACGGACTCAGCGGTGGAACAGCAAGCGCTAACAACCAGGCGGTGACGATGGCACTATAATCCATGATGAAAGGCTGTACGGGGCGACGACGGAGTTTTAGCATGACTGTCTCAGCTGCCAATGCGGTTAAGGTTGCCAAGGTAAGCGTGACTAGCACACCA
>JBQTJZ010000042.1:0-8959 GCA_052386615.1 Methylophilaceae bacterium | reverse complement strand
GTGAAACAACCGTTGCGTTTACCTTGGCACCAGCAATCAATGGCGCTCCGATAGTCGTATTATCACCGTCATTGATCATCAACACTTTGTCGATAACGACTTTGCTGCCCACATCACCCGCCAGCTTTTCAACCTTAAGCGTCGCGCCAGCTTCTACTTTATATTGTTTGCCACCCGTTTTAATTACTGCGTACATGGTTTTAACCTTGCTTCTACACGTTCAAATGAATCGCGCATTATACTTAAACTGTGAGATATTGCAAACGCTAATTATTGTTTGTACGGTAAATTGTTTACGCTAAAGCGCGCTATTCTATATGTTAAAATGCGCTTAAATTTTAACACCTAATCTCAAAGTAAATTATCCTTGTGACTTTAAACCACATCCAATCTCATATTGCCGATGATATGCGCGCGGTCGATGCTGTCATCCGTAACTCACTTCAGTCGGAAGTGCCACTGATTAATACCATCGGCGAGCATATTATTGGCGGGGGGGGTAAACGGCTGCGACCCGCTCTAGTACTGCTTTCTAGTGGCATGTTTGGGGCAATAAGCACGCAACACCACCAGCTGGCTGCCATCATCGAGTTTATACACACCGCCACATTATTACATGATGACGTGGTAGATGAATCGCAAATGCGCCGTGGCAAAAACACAGCCAACCATCTATTTGGTAATGCCGCCAGCGTATTAGTTGGCGATTTTTTATATTCTCGTGCTTTTCAAATGATGGTTAAGCTACAAAATATGCGCGTGATGGAGATTCTATCTGAAGCAACCAATACCATTGCCGAAGGTGAAGTATTACAACTACTGAATATCCGTAATGTGAATGTAACCGAACAAGAGTACCTAAAGGTCATCCACTATAAGACCGCTAAACTATTCGAAGCGGCGGCACGGTTAGGTGGCATCATCAGCAACGCGAATTCGCAAGATGAAAAATCGCTAGCCCTTTATGGTATGCACCTAGGTACCGCATTTCAATTAGTGGATGATGTGCTGGATTTGAGTGGTGATACGACCAAAATCGGTAAAAACTTGGGGGATGATTTGGCAGAGGGCAAGCCCACTCTCCCGTTAATTTACGCAATGCATCAGAGTGCCCCTGCACAAGCAGAAATGATTCGCAACGCCATTCAGCGCGGTGGGCTAGACGATATGCCGGATGTACTTGCTGCAATAAGGACAGCCAAAGCTTCTGATTATGTGCTATCGTTGGCAACAAAAGAATCGTCTTCGGCGTGTGACGCAATTTCACATTTTGCAGATTCTCATTATCGATCTGCTTTATTAGCGCTTGCCAGCTTTGCCGTAAATAGGAACTATTAACCACATTAAAAATTTTTAACTAAAGAGGTTGTAAGGAATTCTATGGTTAACAATATCAATTCATCCAAAAGACTTTTTATGAAAGGGCTTCTGTTTTCTACAGGGGTCCATCTAGCCAATGAATTATTAGCCCAAAATTCGTTATTGTCTTTTAACAACCTGAGTCATTTAGATGACGCTGAGTTTGTTATCTTAGACGGCTGGGTCATGTTGAAATCTGACTTTACACTAGACTAATTAAAAGGTTGCCTATGCTTTTCGATTTAAATCAATTCCCAGTAGATACAAAACCAATTGAATATGATGTTTGCATTTGCGGCTCCGGTCCTGCAGGAATAACCACCGCCCTTTCGCTAGCTAAATCTGGTTTTAAGGTCGCGCTTTTTGAGGCGGGAGATTTACAGTATTCAGAAAAATCACAACACCTCTATACTGGGGAAAGTATTGGCCAGGAGTTTTATAACGGTTTGCAAACATTTAGACTGCGCTACTTTGGCGGCACTTCAAATCATTGGTCGGGAAGAGTTGCATTTTTTGATCCCGTCGACTTTGAGCAACGACCTTCTTATTTTGGGCTTCCAGGTTGGCCCATCAGTTATGAGGAGGCATACCAACATTTTGATGAAACTTGCAATATTTTAGATGTTAAAAACAATTTTACTAAGCTCCAAAGTAAGTACACTTTTGACAGCAAACATTTTCGTTTATCTGAAGTGGTATGGAGCCCGCCCACGCGATTTAACTCAAAATATTTGAATGCGCTTAAACAATCTAAAAACATTGATTTATTTCTGAATGCCAATTTAACCAATATCCATTTATTTGACACTAAAGATAGCGTAAAAAATTTCATCGTTACTAATTACAATAAAACATCTTTTGCGTTTATGTCGAATTTTTTTGTGGTGGCACTTGGCGGTATTGAAAACGCACGCATGTTACTCAATTGTGATTCTCAGTTTGCCAAAGGTATAGGTAACAACAGCGATTTTGTTGGAAGATGTTTTATGGAACATCCACAAGTCGAATACGGCCGCTTTATTGTAGACAACCCAAAACTTTGGTCATCTAACTTAATTGATATAACAACCAGCGCCAATTTTATGAAAAAAAATAACCTTGGTAGCGGGATTGTAACTTTTACAAGAAATACTGGTTTAGAAACTTTTGGTCGACTTAAGGTCCTTAAGGCAAAGCTCATTAATATGCTATGTATTTCGACAAATGTAACTAAGCTCGCGAGAAAAGTAAAAGATTTTAATTGCGATGGAGATGGCACTGTATTCAGTCAGCTCGAGCAACGCCCTAACCCGAGAAGCCGAGTGATGATTGGTGATGAACGTGATGAGTTTGGCCTAAGAAAAGTGGTGCTTGATTGGCAAATTACCGAAGCTGATTTTAAAGATTTTCAGAAAATAGGCATGACTGCGGCGCAAGAATTTGCGCGATTAGGTTTTGGTAGAGTTCAATTAAAAGAGTTGCTGCTCAACGATATTACCTCTATTAAACCAATTGGCATGTTTGGTCACCACTTGGGCACTACCAGAATGTCTGAAGATCCAAGATTTGGGGTCGTAGATAGAAATTCAAAAGTCCATGGCATACAAAACTTGTACATTGCTGGCGCAAGCGTATTCCCCACTGGTGGCAACTGCAATCCTACCTTTACCATTGTAAATTTAGCTCTCAGATTAGCAAAGCATTTAGCTTCTTTGAAAGCGCGGCAACCAACCTAAACCTTCCTTTGAGTAATTGCTAATTAAGCATTATCGGCTCGCCACTATCCGCATGATAATAGCTAAGATGTGCACAATTGCTGGTGCCCGAAGTCAGCGTACCATCAAACAAGGCCTTGCCCTCTACATCTACGACAGCATAGCCATTGTGATACAAAGTCACTTCAGCTATTTTTGGTGATACTTTTGTTGACTGAGCGGCGTTTTTTTCGCGCATGGCAAAGCTGATACAAGTTTCATCCTCGTCTTCGCTAAACACCTCCCAATCGCTACCGCCAGCAAGTTGAGATAACCAACCTGGCAAATCGACTTCGACACGGCAAATAATAGGCTCATCCCAGGCGGGATGAGTAAAATTATTGAGTTCGATTAATTCAGTCAATTGTGTTTTAAAATCATTTTGGTTAGTCATATTCCATTCTTTGCTTAACAACATTGGCATCATTGCTTAAAATGGTGCTTACTTGAATTATTTCAAGCATTTTCCGTACCATTTTTAGTGTAGCGTTGCATAGACGACTTAACGATGCGATGATATCGTTAGTTTACATGAACTTTTAAGGTGATTATGGTTGATTTTTTAATGCCTCTATCAGAGGTGCTCAGTAGTGAGCCCACTTTTTTTGTCGGAATCTCTGTCATACTCGGGCTAATGTTAGGAAGCTTTTTGAATGTTGTCATTCATCGATTACCCATCATGATGGAGCGAGAATGGCACAACAACTGCCTAGAACTGCAGGGCAAAGAAATCCCGGTGCAAAGCAAATACAGCCTCGCGACACCGCGTTCTGCCTGCCCAAAATGCAGCCACCCGATTACTGCTGTAGAAAATATTCCCATCATTAGCTATCTACTGCTAAGGGGAAAATGTAAAGCCTGCAAAACAAAGATTGGCATTCGCTATCCTCTGATAGAAGCCTTAACAGGCGTACTGCTTGGGTTAATCGCCTATCGGTTTGGCTACACAACAACTACGCTGTTTGCTTGGGTATTCACCCTTGCGCTTATCGCCCTCACGTTTATTGATTTTGATACCCAATTATTACCAGATGACATCACCTTGCCCCTGCTCTGGCTGGGTTTGTTATTTAATTTGAACACTGGCTTTACCGATTTAAAATCGGCGGTCATTGGCGCGATTGCAGGTTATCTCATTTTATGGTCAGTGTATTGGTTGTTCAAAATGGTGACCGGTAAGGAAGGTATGGGTTACGGTGATTTTAAGTTGCTCGCAGCGATTGGTGCATGGTTTGGCTGGCAATTAATTCCTGCAGTAATTTTATTAAGCTCCGTAGTTGGTGCGCTGATTGGAATAGGCTTGATGATATTTAAAGGCAAAACTGGTGGAACTGCTATTCCATTTGGACCATTTTTGGCACTTGGTGGTATTGCCGCGCTATTTTTTGGTCAACAATTGGCAGGCCTTTACTTAGTCTAAATCATGTTCGTGGTTGCACTAACTGGCGGCATTGGCTGTGGTAAATCGGAAGCCACAAACATATTTGCTGAACTGGGTGTACCCATTGTCGATTTAGACATCATTTCCCATCAACTTACCACAGCCAATCAATCTTTGATTCAAATGATTGCTGCCAGTTTCGGTAAAGAATTTATTTCAGCAGAGGGTACACTTAACCGTAGCGCCATGCGTCAATTGGTATTCAGCAATAGTGCCGCACGCGCAAAGCTCAATGCAATTCTACATCCTGCCATCTATGATGAGGCGATAAAGCAATTGCAACAATACGCGAATGCACCCTACGTCATATTGGCCATTCCTCTGCTTAACGAGGACACTCCTTATAAAGCACACATTCATCGCATTTTGGTGATTGATTGTGAAGAGAAAATACAAATTGCACGCGTAAAATTACGTAGTCAACTATCAGAGCCTGAAATTATGCAAATTATTCATGCACAAATATCGCCCCAAGATCGCTTAAGGTATGCCGATGACGTCATTGAAAATAACGAAACTGTTGCAAAACTACGCAGAAAAATTTTACACCTACACGAAAAATACATTAATACTTGCATAGTTAGCAAAACAATCTCATAATTCACGTCAATTTATTATTATAAGTTGGCAGACTTTTTATTATCGTGTCTAGCTACGAATTTCCATTTAATGAGCGTATTCGCACCCTGCTGCGACTGGAAGACCTATTCAAAAAGGTGCTGCTTAACGTAGAAGCGGGACAACAGCACAATCATCACTGTGCGCTCATGTTGCTATTGCAAATGCTTGATATGGTTGAGCGTGCTGACATCAAAGTAGATATCGTGCATGAACTGGATAGACAGCGCATCGCCATGCACAACTTGCGTGGCAATCCGAATATTTCAGAAGATGTCCTTAACACTACTATCAAAGAAATTGAAACTTGTGCGAGCGCCCTAAGAAATGATAATGCAAAAATTGGTCAGGCCCTGCGTGAAAACGAATGGTTGATGAGCATTAAGCAGCGAGCGAGCATTCCTGGCGGCGTGTGTCAGTTTGATTTACCGTCATATCACCACTGGCTTAATCTGGATGAATCACGTCGTACCAGTGATTTTAATACATGGTTGGCGCGCATCATGCCAATGTATGAAGCGATCAAAGTCATCCTACATATTCTGCGTGGCAGTGGCGTTACCACCCGGTATACAGCGCATAATGGGTTTTATCAGCAAATGCTAGGCGGCAGTAAACCGGCGCAGATGCTTAAAATTGAGGTGCTGGATGATTGCCCATGTTTTCCCGAGGTAAGTGCTAATAAATATGCGATTAATGTGCGTTTTAACGGTATGGATTTTGTACAAAAGCCCAAACAGTGTGACCATGACATTGATTTCTCAATGACGCTGTGTAATCTTTAGATCAGTAAATGCAGCAATCTAGCTCCCGACAAATAGCCAAACAAGTTGCCTGCCCGAACTGCAAATTACTGGTTGAATTTAGTTCTGATAATCCCTATCGACCATTTTGCTCGCAACGCTGCAAAATGATTGATTTGGGTGATTGGGCCAATGAAAACTACAAAATTCCAGATAACAATCCTCCTAAAGATACAGAAAACAGAGATTAGCTGGATTTTTCTAGGCTAATTTCGGTCTCACCCTACTCAACAATGGATATTTTGGATGAAATTATTAAAATACATCAACTGCCTCGCACTATTGGTTGCCTGTAACGCTTGGGCAGAAGTCACCATTTCTGATGCCTGGGTGCGTGCCAATGCGCCAGGACAAAAGGTGGGGGCTGCTTATATGACCTTGAATAGTCCGCAAGATAGTATGCTGGTATATGTGGAAGCCTCGATGGCAAGTTCAGTTGAAATTCACAGCATGACTATGAACAACGGCGTAATGAAAATGCGCACGCTGGAAGCATTACCCCTTACAGCCGGAAAACCTGAAAAACTTGCGCCTGGTGGATTTCATTTGATGTTATTTGATTTGCAAAAGCCATTAAAAGCAGGCGAAAAAGTCACTTTTAAGCTCTGCTTTAAAGACAAAACCAACAAAATTACGCATCAAAATGTGACCTTGCCGGTAAAAGACCTTTAACCTTAATTATTGCAATCCCATAGTGCACGTTGCATGGCAATTCCTCGCGCGCCGCATGACAAAGCCTGCGGCAGATCATTCAGTGTCATACCGCCCAGCGCATAAATAGGTAATTCAATATTCTCAATCAATTGCGTAAATGCTTGCCAACCTAAAGCTGGTATCGTTGTGTGACTTTTGGTAGTTTGCACTGGCGAAAGCACAGCAAAATCCAGACACAATTTTTCTGCATGCGCCAGCTCGGTCGTGTAATGGCAAGAAGCAGCTACCAGCATATCGCTAGGTTTTTCTTGCAGATTCATTAGCAATTTACTTGGCAAATGCACGCCATCTGCCCCCAGCTTTCTTGCTAAAGCGATCTCTTCGTTAAGAAACACTTTTGCACCAAAGGGTCTTGCTAATGTGATAACTCGCGTTACCAAGTGCTCTAATACTGGTTTTTGTAGTTGCTTTTCACGTATCTGTATCAGCTTTAAGCCGCAGTTTAATTGACATTTTAACGCTTCCATAAAAGCAACTTCACCCATTTCTGCTAGATTGCTAATCGCATAAATAGGCGCTAGCGCCAGTGCTTTCATAATAGGCGTGTTGGCAGGCAACACCGGCTCTACCGTAATATTTTGGGCACGTTGCCAGCTGAGCTGTTGGCCTTCGTGCGGCATTAATTCGCCCTGCCATTGCGTCACAAAATAAAAGTGTAAATGTACCGTTTTTGCGGGCGAGTCCTGTGTTTTCGGGTAATCAAAACGGCGCTGTACCCATGGTTGAATTTCAGTTGGGATAATCCCAAGCTCCTCTTGCAACTCGCGCCTTAGTGCTTGCTCGGGTGTTTCATTGGTCTTTATCTTTCCGCCTGGAAACTCCCACCAACCCGCCCATGGCTTACCTGGTGGCCGACTGGTAAGTAAAAACTCGCCAGTTTCATATTGGGAAGCTTTGTGCTGCCACGCTTGCTGCATTAAAATAGCCACTGCAACACGCGTAACTTTAGTCATGCAGTCCTAATTTTCCGGTGTAATCGCGTGCAAATTGGTAAGCAACCCTGCCACTACGCATGCCACGTGTATGTGAAAAACCAAGCGCGGCTTGCCGTGCAGCTTCATCCCAATTCACGCCAAATGATTTCAACCAATTTTCTGCTATTGCTAGATATTCGTCTTGATCAAACGAGTAGAAAGAAAGCCACAAACCAAATCGTTCTGCTAGCGCCACTTTCTCATCTAAGGTTTCATTGGGCCTAATTTCACCATCTGCATGTTTAAAAGCCAAATTATCTGCCATCATTTCCGGCATCAAATTTTTGCGATTGGATGTGGCATACACCAATAGATTATCTGACAGGCTGGCAAGCGTGCCATCCAGCACAACTTTTAACGCCTTATAACCCACATCGTCCGCCTCAAAGCTTAAATCATCACAAAAAATAATAAATTTCTCTGGACGATTTTGCACCAAGGCCACAATTTGATTCAAATAAATTAAATCGTGTTTTTCTACCTCGATTAAACGCAACCCTTGGGCAGAAAATTTAGGTAATAGCGCTTTCACTAAGCTAGATTTTCCGGTACCACGCGCGCCTGTTAGTAACACGTTATTGGCAGGAAAGCCCTGTAAAAACTGCTGCGTATTGCGCACGATTTCAGCTTTTTGCGCATCGACAAAGCGAATATTATCCAGTGAAATTGCATGCGGATGCCCAACTGCTTGCAAACTACCGCGGTCGTTATGCATCACCCAGCGCCAAGCTGTCGTAGCCCAATCAACTGGTGGGCTTTGTGTTGGCAACAAGGCTTCTAACTTAACAATTAAGCTTTCAGCACGACTGATAAGATTTTCAAGATTATTCACACCACATTAACTTCTATAATCTGCGTTAATTTTCACATAATCGTAACTGAAATCACAGGTCCATACCGTGCAATCGGCACTGCCGCGATTCAACACCACACGCACTAAAATATCCGATTCTTGCATAATGGCAGCACCTTGTTCCTCTCGATAACTTGCTGCGCGGCCACCTTTTTCGGCCACCAAAACATGTCCTAAATACAGCTCCATATTATTCACATCTAGGTCATCAATGCCCGCATAACCAATAGCAGCAAGGATACGGCCTAGATTCGGGTCTGACGCAAAAAAAGCTGTTTTAATCAACGGCGAATGCGCAATGGCGTAAGCCACTTTACGGCACTCTGCTTCTGTTTTTCCACCTTCCACACGCACGGTCATAAATTTAGTGGCGCCTTCACCATCCCGCACAATTGCGCACGCCAATTCAATGGCAACTTCTGTTATCGCATCGCGAACTGCGATGAAATTTGCGCCATTATCTG
>JBQTJZ010000041.1:0-3796 GCA_052386615.1 Methylophilaceae bacterium | reverse complement strand
CCACCACGCTCACTAAACGCATGGCGGAAGACTTAACCGATTACTTAAGCGAGCATGGGGTAAAAGTACGTTATTTGCATAGCGATATCGACACGGTCGAGCGAGTTGAGATTATCCGCGATTTGCGTCTTGGCGAGTTTGACGTGCTGGTTGGCATTAATCTGCTACGGGAAGGCTTGGATATTCCCGAAGTTTCGCTGGTTGCCGTGCTAGATGCAGATAAGGAAGGTTTTTTGCGCTCAGAGCGTAGTCTGATTCAAACCGCAGGTCGTGCGGCACGTAATCTTAACGGCAAAGTAATTTTTTATGGGAATAGCATCACCCGTAGCATGAAAGCGGCCATTGACGAGACAAACAGAAGAAGAAAAGTACAAATAGCTTTTAATCAAGCTAATGGCATTACGCCCAAGGGCATTGTCAAGCGTGTGAAGGACATCATTGATGGGGTATATGATAAAGAGGAAGCGCTGCGCGAACGAAAGGCGGCACAAGAGCAGGCCAATTATGAAAGCTTAAGCGAAAAAGATCTTCTAAAAACTATGAAAAAACTGGAGAAACAGATGCACGAAGCGGCGAAAAACCTAGAATTTGAAAAAGCAGCGGACTTTAGAGATCAGCTCAAAAAACTAAAAGCCAAGTTTTATGGGGCAGAATTGCAAGATTTGAAAGAATAAATAAAACGAATACATTGTTATCAATTACCAGGTTAAATCTTGCGGAACATCAGCCTGATTGAGTTGATGGCGATAGTTTGAACTCGCCTCATATACCCATTTTCTTGCCCGATTTAAAGCACCAACAGGTTGATGCACGGCAAGCGCGTTCCAGGGGTTAAACGACAAATTCTCGCAAAATTGCTGCTGTTTAGGCGTATCAAAGGTTTGTTTGAACATGTTGAGTGTCGCAACAGGAACAAAAGGCACGTCGGTCTCTTCCCACAGCACGGTAGCATCTTCAATCGGCATGGTTTTATTGACGTCTTGCACTTGCACCATGAGTTGCATGCAGGCATTGTTTTCAGACAACTCTTCTGCGAGAGTATGTTTCAAAAAATCAGGGTGTTGCGGGAGGTCTGCGTTAATTTGCGTTGGCGCAGTACATGATTGCATTTTAAATTTAATATGCTGTGAGCCTAGCTTATAGGCGGTATTACTGAAGTATTCTGTCCACAATGGGCTTTTTGGGGGTGGCGCATAGGCGGTGTAAAGCTGCCATAATTCGCGTAAGCGCCATTTAAAGGGGTTATAGCCTTGAGTAAAGTAACTCGGGTCGCCCTTGGTGGCCACAAACTTGTTGTAATCATCCACACTCGTTACAAAAAAAGCGGGGCTATTGTGCGCAATAAATTCTTGCGTAGTGCCTCCATTTAAATTTCCCCCTGCGTCTAGCACTTTAATCGCCATGCCGCGCGCATCTTTTTGGCGATCATCGGCATGAGCCATATTTGAGCTACTATTAGAAAAGCGTATCCATGATTTATATTGCTTGCCCGGTGTTTCAAAAATGCCATGGCGTAAATGCGG
This sequence comes from Methylophilaceae bacterium, assembly GCA_052386615.1. Taxonomy (GTDB): domain Bacteria; phylum Pseudomonadota; class Gammaproteobacteria; order Burkholderiales; family Methylophilaceae; genus JBQTJZ01. The sequence goes on along the minus strand of JBQTJZ010000041.1, from coordinate 2,273 downwards.
ATTAATTTGTGGGTTGACTGTGAAATAGGCTTTGACACAGGCATGACCTTTCGCGTGCACACCGCGTGCGGCATAGCTGGTTTTAAGACTTTCTACAATATTGACCGCACTTTGAGCGGCAACTTTAATCTCAGCAGACTCATTGGCAGGTCTCATTTCTTTCACCGTGACTACCGCATGAATGCGCATATGGTAGGCAATAAAGGCTGCCAATAGTAAGGCCAGTGCTAACGATAATACCCCTAACTTTTTAACCAAACCCATGGTAGCTACCGTCTTAAATTCATGATGGGTTTTTCAATCAATAGATACATTAAGGCAGAAATCGCAAGACTTAATAGCGTACTCATTATAAAACCATACAGCAATATTTGCCCCATTGACCAAGGGTAGGCTACAGGCATGCTAATGGTGAGGTGTAATATGGCGGGTATGACTATCACCATTACCACCAAATGTATCAAGTAAAGTGAGTACGATAAACTGGCAATAGGATACCAAAACGATAATGAAAAAAACCATCTGAACACATTGGCAATTAGGTGCTGTTGCAAGAGCATGGCAATAATCAAAATACCCACACCGAGCGCAAACAAAGTGTGGTTAAAGATATAGTACAAAACATGCAAGGTTTGGTAGGCATCATATTCATGTGAGAACGCTGGAAAAGCCATAAAAAAGACAACCAAACTCACCCCCAGTAGGGTCATGGCAAGCCCAAAATTTGAATTGGTTACTTGTGCTAGTTTGGCTTGATGAAAATGCATAGCATAAGCGGCCAAACAACCCACCACCAGCCCGCCAAAACGCGTATATAAATCGTCGTATAGTACGGTGAAAAAGTGATGATAAAAATCACCATAGCTATAAATCACGCTACTTGGCGTGGTGCGTAACAATTCATCATTTAACACAAGGGCGGTGTTCACAGCAATTGAAGCAAACAATAAGGCGAGCAACACCCAGCCAAGATGTTTGGCCCACTTAAAAACAGCCATTAAAATTAACGGGTAAATAAAGTAAAACTGCTCTTCTACTGCCAAACTCCATGTCCAGCCTGCGGCTTGGTGCTGATAATCGAGAAAGTTGCTCACGTAAAGATAATTGGCCCAAATAGCATTACTATTGTTGGCAGAAAGTAGCCAATAAATAGTCAGCATAAAATAATAAGCCGGTGTTAAGCGCAAATAACGGCGAATATAAAAGTTTTTGAGGTTTAGATGGCCTTCTTTGGTATATTGCTTGAACAAAATACCCGAGATTAAAAAGCCACTCATTACAAAAAAAACATCTACCCCTTTGTCGCCATTCCAGGCCCAAGTCCAAGCGCCGCCCAAGTGCACCATGATGCTTGCAACCGTTTCATTTGGGTTTGCGATGTCATACACCAAAAAAGTGTGATACACCAATACTAAGATAATGGATAAAGCCCGAATACCATCAATTGGTGCAAAGTTGCTGGCACGTCTCTGATAAATTGACTGAAAATTAGCACTCAAAGAAAATGCCTTTTGCCATGCACTTTTGCTCATTGCAACATCGTCAGTCATGTTTATCCTACTATTGTTATAAGGTTTTTAGGTATTCAATCAATGCCCAACGTTGCTGCTCGGTTAATGCAGGTAGATTATTGTAGCCAGCCCCTGTCCCATATTCATGGCCTGCATTGCTATTGCCTAGCAGGGAGGTATCAAACAAAAAACTCTCTTCTATTGGCGCCATTTCGAAGCCAACCTGTGTGGCATCAAACGCTAGGGAACCTAAATAAAATTGCTTAACACGGTCTTTCGCAGGTAGCAATAACTGATATAGATTGGGTACTGAGCCATTATGTAAAAATGGCGCGCTCGTCCAAACCCCATTCAAAGGGCGTGCTTTATACGCAAGCAATGCCTTATGTGAGACTTCTTGGCCTCGCTCAATAATTTTGCCATCTACATATTTTGGTGGGTGAATTTCATTGCCATGCCCAAAGCTACTCGCATCTTTGCCCGCCAAATAAGCTTGTAATGGATTATTTTTAATCACGCCCACCATTAGGTTATTGGCAATATCAATGGCGGGTGCTACTTCTGGCAACGGATCACCCGCGACATAATAGCGGGGCTTTCCAACAAGTTTTCCTGATTTTCCAGTATTTAAAATGGCATTGTTCGCCATCAGCGGGTCTGTTTTAATTTCATCCAAAGTGCTCATGCGCACCTGTATCATGCGTTTTGGATCTGCGCGGTTAATGTCTAGATGGCACTGTATGCAATGCTGCTCGTACAATT
>JBQTJZ010000040.1:0-14330 GCA_052386615.1 Methylophilaceae bacterium | reverse complement strand
CAAACACATTTATGTCAGCAGAACCATCAGGTGATACTTCTTTCTTTTTGCTGTTACCGTGTAAATCTAAGACATAAATTTCATCGTAAGTATTCAACAAACTCCAGCGCATGCCTCTAAACGTTGGATTATCCAAAAAACCATGCGGGTTAATAAAAGCTAAAATTCCTTCGCCATTTTTATCAATAAAGTGTTGACCAAAACGCATAAACTTTACGTAATCATCGTTAATCCATTTAGGATTGCGCTCTTGAAGCTTTATTTTACCGCCAGGCTCTTTTTTGTAATCTTCCATTAAGCCCATAATCCAATCGCCTTTATTTGCGCTTTCGCCGCTATAAGGCGGATTACCCATTACCACCATTACGGGCGCATCGCGTTTAATGCGGTTGGCCTCGTTTGCCTCGTTGCTTAAATAACTAAATAGCGGTAAATCGGGCGCGTCATCGTTCTCTAAACTATTGGTTAAATAAATGCGTAAGCGTTCAGATGCGCTGTCGTTTACATAACCTGTTTCGGTTAACAGCATATCCAGCTTTAAATGCGCCATGGCGTAGCTGGTCATGAGTAATTCAAAACCATTTAAGCGCGGTATTAAATGTTCTTTTACATATTGCGGCCACATGCCTTGCATGCTTGCAAACTGCGTGTTGTAAATATGGCGCACGGTTTGCGCTAAAAACGTGCCGGTGCCGGTGGCGGGGTCTAGTATTTGTACTTTGTGGATTTCTTTGGTGAGTTTTTCGGTTTTGCCTTTTTTGCCTGCGCCGTGAACATCTACTGTGATTTGCGTTTTGCTGGTGTCGCCCAAGCCTTTTGGTAAATTAAATTTGGTTTTTAAAATATCATCCACCGCGCGCACAATAAAGTTCACCACGGGTTCTGGCGTATACCAAACGCCGCGGGCTTTGCGTAATTTGGGGTCGTATTCGCTTAAAAATGTTTCGTAAAAGTGAACGACAGGGTCTTGCTGGCGCGTGGCTTTGCCAAAGTTGCGCATAATGCTGGCTACATCGGTGGCTAAAAATATTTGCACTAATTCTTCTACAATCCAAAGCAGGCGTTTGCCATCGGTATCGTCTAAGTTATAACCCGCAATGGTGCGAAATAATTGGCGCAAAAATGGATTGCTTTGCGGGATTAAAGTGGCCGCTTCGTGCCGCGTAAACGTGGGTAAAGTGGGGTCGTGATACCTTGCTGCAAACATGCCATATGCAATGGTTTGCGCGTAAATATCGGCAAATTCGGTATGGCTAATATCGTGAATAAGTACGGTTTTAAATGCTTCGTATTGGTTGTAAAGCTCGCTTTGCGTATTGTTTTGTTTGTCTTCGTTTAAGGCTTTATCAATCACATCCGCCATTAATTTTGCTTTTGCCGCCATCATTTGCGCTAATTTAACGGGCGATTTAATGCTTTGCGTAATGGTGAGCGCAAAGTTTTGAATAAGGCTGCTAAACGCATCAAAATTTTGCGGGTTGGCGTGTATTTTGCCATTGCCTTTGCTATCAAAACCAAGTTCGCCAATAAAACAGCTTGCAACCAACTGGCCTTGCTTAAAAAAATGAAACTGCAAGTAATCGGTAATAATCAGGTTATCAAGCGCGGCTTTGTAACGATCAAACTGCGCTTTATGGTTTTTTGCCCCCAATTCAACGCCTACATCTTTTGCCTCAATATAGCCAAGCGGCACTTCTTTACGGCTTAAAATGTAGTCTGGCGCACCGCAATCAATGCGTTTAGGTTCGTTGGTAACGGCCACATCGGGCAACATGGTTTGCAAAAGCTGTTGCAAATCGCCACGGTAGCTATGCTCGGTGGCGTTACCTGCTTGATAGCGTTGATTCACAATGCTGATGTAGTCGTTAAGGGTCATTTTTTCTTGTCTTTTGAGCAAACCGTGTTGTTATCGGTAATCGTCTTCGCGCTGATGCCTAACTGCCAAAATAGTCACGATATTATTTTCTTCTATTTCAAATAGTGCTACGTAGCCATTAGCCCCAAAACTAATAATCAGCTCACGTAAAAACGGGTTCCCTGCTTGCGCTTTACGGCAAGTAAATGGAAAGGTTTTTAATATCTGCAAAGCTTCTTCAATAGCGCTTAGCGCACTAGTAGCAGCCATCTTGTCTTGCGCTAGCAAAAAGTCATAGAGTCTTATTAAGTCATCTCGCGCAGCTCGCGTAAACCTAATTTGGTAAGCCAATTTTCAGCTCAACTTTATTGCGCTTTTTTGAGCATATTGGTGAGTTCGCCTAACACCGTTTCTGCTGAGTAATATTCTCCCGTGCGTTTTGCTTCATCGCGCGAAGTTAAGCCTCTGGCAATAAACGCTTGCTGATACAAACGTTTTTCGATATTGGCGCGAAGCGATTCTTCAACAAAGCTCGATAAAGTCTCATTTGTAGCGAGCACGCTCTCAGCGGCTTCACGTAATTTAGGTTCTACTCTTAATGCTGGGATGGTAGCAGTTTTCATCATGCATTCCTTTTGTAATTCATTTGCATTACATTATCACGATTTCTAATCTTTTACATCACACTTACCTACGTGAGATAGTGGCTAAATCATCCCAATTGCCATCAGGTTTGGGTGAATAATGCTTAATATCTTGACGCATTGCGGCAAATTGCCCCTCGTACCACAAGGGGATATACGGTAATTGCGCGTGTATACGCTGGGTTGCGGCAGGCCAATCTTCTTTAGCCAGTAATTGGTCAAGTTTAGCATCGGCATAGCGGCCGCGATTAAACCCATTTGGGGGAAAGTTTTGCGAGCCAAATGCTTTGGCGTAGATTTCGGGCGTTTTAATGCCTACCCAAGTAAGCCCAAAACACTGAAAATTACCCTGTTTCACATCTGCAAAAAAAGTACCCCAATCCAGGCTACGAATTTCAAGTTGAATACCCGCCGGCCGCATTTGTGCTTGCAGAATAGTAGCGAAACGTACACGCTGTGCATCGGTGGATGTCTTGTAGACGAGTTTAAGCGGTAGTGCTACTCCGGCTTCCCGCAGCAACTGTTGAGATAAGACTGGGTGATAATCATATCTTTGCAAATTTGCATTGCCAGTGTAATGCTCTGGCGGCAAAATAGCCGCTGCAATACGACTATCCTGCACCATCACCTGATCGATAATCTGTTGGCGATGAATAGCATGGGCAATGGCTTGTCGCACCTTTAATTGTTTTAAAACAGGGTCTTGCAGGTTCAGCCCTAGGTAAGAAAAGTTAGCGCCTACACTCGTGCTCACCTTTATTTCTGGCTTGCTTTGCAAATATTTAACTAGTTCAGGTGGCAAATCTCCTTGCAACAGATCGGCCTCACCCCGTAACAGCTTAAGCACACGCACAGTGGGGTCTTTCACCTCTTGCAAAGTGATGATTTGGTGATCTCTAACCCGTTTTAAGCGGAGTTTGTTGTGCCAACTTACAAAACTGAGTGCGCCATTGCCTACCGGATGATGTGAAAAATCGTGACCTTGCTCGATTAAGTTCTTAGGTAGGATACCGATAATCAATTTGGCAGGAAAATGGATATCTGCCTGTTTCAGGCTGAACATAACGGTATCATTGTCCACCACTCTCATTTGGCTGATATTGGCAAACTCGGCGCTATGTGGCGAATCTGTTAATTGCAGGATAGATTGATAGGTTGCCACCACATCGGTAGCATTGAGCGGTATTTGATGATGGAATAATGCTCGGTTTTTCCTCAAGGTGAATCGATACTCTTGGGCATTCAGTGCCACCCAAGTCGCCAAGCCAGCAGTGGGTTTGGAGGCGGCATCAAATTCCACCAAGCGGGTATAAATGAGCCGATTCACCCGTTCAGAAGCAGCGTCAGTGGCATAACGCGGATCTAAGGTAAGCGGCGCTTGCGCGACCGCAAACGCAAACGCAATAGGCGCAACATCAGCGTTACCTGAATTTCGCTGACAAGCCGCAGTTAAAACAATCAAAACTAATGCTAAAAAATATTTAATCATCGCGCTTATTTTACACAGCATTGCAGTATAGACCGGTTAAGTTTATGATGCTTTTTAGTTAAAAATAATCTTGCTAAGGAGTCGCAAATGTACGGAATCATTCAACTACTTGGTAGAATCATGCTCGCGCTTATCTTTATTCTAGCAGCGGTTGGAAAAGTGCAAGACCCTGTAGGTACTGTAGGCTTTATGCAAGCGATGGGTGTGCCAGGGATTTTGTTGTGGCCAACGATTGCGCTTGAGTTACTGGGCGGCATTGCGATCGTGATTGGCTATAAAACGAGGCTGGCCGCGTTCACTCTAGCTTTATTTTGCATTGTTGCTGCGGTGATTTTTCACAGTGATTCGAGCGACCAAATGCAAATGATTTTATTCCTAAAAAATATTGCGATAGCAGGCGGTTTGTTATTACTTGGCGCAGGCGGCATTACTGCTTACAGCGTAGATGATAGAAGAAAGCAAAACAACTTTTTTGGAACTAGGCAAGGTTAAGTCTGGTTAGTTCAATTTTAGTAAATAATGCAATAGATTCAACATGTGTAGTGTGCGGGAACATATTAATCACGCCCGCTGCGCTTAACCGATAACCCTTTTCATTGACCAATATATCGGCATCGCGCGCCAGCGTGGCTGGGTTGCATGACACATAAACGATTTTTTGCGGGCTGTTATCCGCATGAATTGATTTGACCAGCTCAAATGCACCATCGCGCGGCGGATCCACCAGCCATTTATCGAAACGCCCAAAATGAGTAAGCGCTTCCGATGTCATTTTGAATAAATCGGAAACGCCAAATTGGCTATGTTCGCTAAGATCATTCAAGGCTGCGCTTTCCACCGCACGTGCCACCAAATTTTCCAAGCCCTCAAACCCCCACACCATCGCTCCACTGCGTGCAATGGGTAAAGTAAAATTGCCAATACCACAGAAGAAATCGACAATGCGCTCGTCTTTTTTAGGCGCCAGCAATTGCATGGCTCGACGAATCATCACTTGATTGATTTGCGGATTCACTTGCGTGAATTCATTCGGCTTAAACGGATAAACCAAATCAAATTCCGGCAATGTATATTGCAAGCCATTTTTATTAAAGCCACTAGATTCCGACTGAGGTCGGAATGACGGTGCGTAAAACGGTTTAACCGTCTCCGGGCCCTTGGTTTGCGTCCAGACATTCACTTGATGCGCCTCAGCAAATGCTCTGAGAAGCGCCTCATCATTAGCATGCAACGCATTCATTATACGAAATATCAGCACGATTACGCCACCCCCACCCACTGCCAGTTCCAGCTGTGGTATTTTATCGCGCAAACTCAGTTGCAAAATCATCTCCTGCAATGGCGTAATGAGCGCAGAAACCGCAGGGGTTAGCACTTCACAGCTATCCATATCGGCAACAAAGCGGGTGCTCTTTTCGTTAAATCCCACCAGCACACGCTGTTTTTTCTGCACATACTTCACACTTAAACGCGCTGTGTGACGATACCCCCAAGCAGCACCATCAAGCGGTGGCAACATGTTTTCTGGAGTGACTTTGCCGATATGTTTTAGATCATTTTCCAGCAGGCGCTGTTTAGCAGCCACCTGAGCGGAGAAATCCAAATGTTGCAACTTGCAACCCCCGCACACGCCATAATGCCTGCATAACGGCGTCACCCTGAGATTGGATTGCTTAAGTATTTCTGCCACATGGGCAAAAGCATAAGTGCTTTTGCAAGGGGTGATTTGGTAGGTGACTTTTTCGGTCGGCAGCGCGCCATCGATAAAAATGGTTTTTCCGTCCACATGCGCAACACCTCGCCCCTCTTGGTCGAGTGATTCGATAATGACCGGTGCGGAAATTTCTGCGGAAATTAATGCTGAATGTTGTTGTTTTCTGTTACGACGCGCCACGCCAAAACCTTAACGATTGCAAAAGCGCTATTTTAAACGATTACTTAGGCCATGCCGCTAAAAACTCTTGCCAGTGCAGTCCTTGATAGCCTTCTAAAGTTTCGCGCACTAGGCTAATTTCAGCCTGATAAGCCGCTTGCGTTAAGTGCCCGCGCATCAACTGAAAACGCAAATAAACCAAATGGGTGTTAGCCACATCGGTTTCACAGTAATTGCGGATTTCGTCAATTTTTCCTGCGGAATACGCATCCCATACCTTGCTGCCATCCATGCCCAACTTACCCGGAAAGCCACACAGTTTAGCAATTTCGTCCAAAGGCGCATTAGCGCGCGCATTGTACATTGCTAACAAGTCCATTAAATCCAAATGCCGTGTATGGTAGCGGCTAATATAATTGTTCCATTTAAAATCTTTATCATCCTCGCCCAAATCCCAATAACGCGGAGCGGTGACACCATTAACCATGGCGCGATAATGCAACACCGGCAAATCAAAACCACTGCCGTTCCAGCTGATGATTTGCGGCGTGTATTTCTCTATGCCGTCAAAAAAACGCTGAATAATTTCGGCTTCAGTCGAATCAGCATCGCCCAATGTCCATACTTTGAAGTTGTTGCCCTCGCGCAAAGCACAAGAGATGGCGCAAATTTTGTGCTGATGTAAAGGCAAAAAATCCGTACCGTTTTTTTGACGGCGCTGGTGTAACGCGATGTTGGCAATGTCTTCATCGCTTGCAACAATCAGAACGTCAGCAGGTGCATCCAGCAAGGTGCGCAGACCAGCGGTGTCGGGAATGGTTTCGATGTCAAAAACGAGGGTGGGTGTCATGGCGATAGCTTACTTCTTCACCCATCCACCCGCGCCCTGAACCCACCAACCACCCTGCGCTTTATCAATCCAGCGCCCCGCAAACGAATCGCGAATACTACTTTCCCACTCGGGGTGTTTGTTAGCATTGGCAATTTCTTTATACAGCGCAGCACGATCGGTATTTTCGGCTGTCACCAGGCCATTGATGCCTTGCCTGTCTTTCAATGGTACTGCTGTGGTATCGCGCACCGCAATAAAGCCATCTTTGGTTAGACCCACCGCACCACTGTTATAGTGCGGTGCTAATTGATTATGCCGCCCCTGCATACTGGCCTTAAGTGCATTAATTGCTGGCGTGTTGATTTCCAGATCGGCTTCTGCGCTTGCCCAGTTGACGGAAAATAACGCTACCAGCAGTACTAAAAAACTCACTATACTTTTTTTCATCATTATTCCTTTATTTAGGCTCAGGTGTGTCAGACGGCACTGGCGTCGATTCTGCAGGCACTTGCTCACCGTCTTTTAACTGCCAGACATCGTCAATAATTTTATCTGCCACTTTTTCGGCCGCGGCGGCAGGAAAGTAAATATTAATCGTCACGCAGGCTGGCAAGATTGCTACAACACTTAAACCAATGAACCATTTTTTCATCATCAAATCCTTTTAACATCAGCTATAACAACACTGTCATGCTGAACTTGATTCAGCATCTTAAACCACAAGATTGCGAATCAAATCCGCAATGACAACAAATCTTATTTCACAATTATTTTGGTATTGCTATCGGTAATGCGTTTAATTCTACTTAACAAATCAGCCAAACTCACATGTTGCGTAAATCCATTCACATTCACCGCAGGGATACCACTTCCTTTAACGATGATATACCCAGTTGGGGTTGACTCCACGCCGCCCATTTCACAAATATCCAGTGTTAACTTGCAATTCATGCCAATTTTTTCATAATTAAACTCTTTGAAAAACCGTAAAAAAGTGCGTTGCAAAGCAGCAGCCGTGCCTTCACCGCCCAAAGCGGTAATATTTTCCACCGCACGCTGGGAGATTTTTTTAGTATGCCTACCATCCGCAGTTTGAATGCGTGCATCCATACGCACGGGTTTCCAGTTGGCTAACTCCAATCCTTTCACATCGCCTTCCAGTTTGCCTTCAATCGCACCAAAATTAAACGTACGCGTAATTTCCCCCAAATCAATATTGCGCATATCCAGATTGGCAAATAGCCGTGGCACTGTACCCAAGGGATCATCGATACGTAAATTGTGCATACTTACACTGCCGTTAAACGCATTAAAAGTCATGCTGCCTTCCATATTCAACTGTTTGTTTGCGTAGGTAATTAACGGGATATTGCCATCAATTTTTCCTTGCATTTGCGGCCAGCCCAGCGCTTTACTAAATTCGTTCATGGTGATGGGTTTTAAATTCATGCGTAAGTGCCACACCCAGCTTTCACTCACCCAGGCAGCGGAAACGTCTTCAAAATGAAGTGCGCCATCTAAAACCGGTAAGCTGAGTTTTGGTGCCGTGAGCGCAAAGCGGTTTATTTCTGCATTTAATTGGGTGTTGCCCAAGGCAAGATTAAGCAAGGTGCCGCTCTCGTAGCTCAGTGTGATATTTTTTGCGCTGTCATAATCCCAAGGAATGTGCGCGTTTACACGGTTGAATGCAAACTTTCCGTTCTTATCCTCAATATTGGCGTCGGTCAAATTGAGCTCAAAACGCTTAGGTTGCAAATTTTTAACCTCAAACTGCCAACTGGCTTTGCCAGAAACCTCTAAATTACCAAATGCCGATTTTTCAATTTTCGGTTTAAGCATAATGTTATAAAGGCCAGCAAAATCAACATTCTGTGCATTTACTTGAACATCTTCAACCGTTTTGGTTTGCGTGTTAATTTGTGCAGAAGCGGTCATTTTCCCCACCTCGTTCACCAACAAACTCGCATTTTCAATCTTCAGTATCGGCTGTCTGAAGGTGCCATTAATTTCAAAAGAATTGCCTGCTTTGCCAAAATAGTAAGGCTGCCAAAATAACTCTCCTTCTGTCCAGCTAATCAACCCATTCCAGCGCCAAATGTCAGCAGTTTTTTTTGCTGCCAACTTGATATTGCCTACCAGTTTTTCACCTGCATGCAAGCCGGCTTCATCGCTGAAACTAGCCCCATTAAACAAAATATTGGCGGAAAAATCATTGGGGTAACTGACAAAATTAACTGAAAAAGGCGCGTTAATCCGTTTGGCTGCAAAGTTGCCGTTTAAACAATCAATCTGCCCGACTTGCTCGGTATTAAACTGTCCGCAATGCAATTCGAACGGAATAAAATCAGGCTCATTTGTGGGCTTAATTTCGGCTTTCAGTTTGAGTGAGGGCTCTGCCCCCTTCAAATCGACCTGAAATTGGGCATCTCTAAGTTGTCCAGCGGGGGCATCTACCGAAGCCACTTGGAACTGAATGCTGCTGATTGCCGCTGCGTGTTGTGAAAACACACAAAACAAAAATACGAAAATTCGTTGCATCCGCATTTATGCTGGAAAAACCCCTGTTGAAAGATATCTGTCGCCGCGATCACAGACAATACTCACAATGACTGCATTTTCTACTCTTTTTGATAGTTGTAACGCTGCAAAAAGCGCGCCTCCACTCGAAATTCCGGCGAAAATACCTTCTTCTGTGGCCAGTTTTCGTGTCGTGTTTTCTGCATCTTTTTGACCGACATAAATCAATTCATCGACACGTTTAGCATCGTAAATGTTGGGCAGATATTCCTCTGGCCATTTTCGAATACCCGGTATTTGCGCGCCCTCTTCCGGCTGCACACCAATAATTTTAATATTGAGATTTTGTTCTTTCAAAAACCGTGATACGCCCATAATCGTCCCCGTTGTGCCCATACTGGAAACAAAATGTGTAACCTTACCTGCGGTATCACGCCAAATTTCCGGGCCAGTGCCCTCGTAATGGGCAATCGGATTGTCAGCATTACCAACCTGATCCAGTACAATGCCTTCGCCCTCTGCCTGCATCTTCAGCGCCACATCACGCGCCAGTTCCATACTACCGTCTTTGGGTGTTAGCACCAACTCTGCACCGTAGGCTTTCATGCTTTGGCGACGCTCAATACTTTGATTTTCTGGCATCACCAGTACCATTTTGTAACCACGTATGGCCGCCACCATGGCCAGTGCAATACCTGTATTGCCGGAAGTCGCTTCTATCAGCGTATCCCCTGATTTAATATCACCGCGCGCTTCGGCGCGGGTAATCATGCTGTGCGCAGGGCGATCTTTGACCGAACCTGCGGGGTTATTCCCTTCCAGTTTCAATAGTATCGTGTTGCTGCTATTACCTTGCATGCGCTGCAAAGCCACCAGCGGCGTATTGCCGATAAAGTCGTTAATCGTTTTCATGGTTAATTTAGCTTGTATAAATAAATGGCATAGACCACAAACGCGAGATAGGCAATCAGCGCAAGTTGTGGCAAAGTGAGTCCCAGCAAGGCCCAATCAATCGCAGCACAATCCCCGGTACCGCGAAAAAGTAAAGTAAATGCCTTGCTGAGTGGAAAATTTTCGAACATATAATCAAAACCAACCCCACAATCGGCGATCATGCTCTCTTTATTAGCCTGCAAATACCAATGCCGCAATGCCCAGCCTGCCCCTACTAGTGCAGTCGTTACCTGTAATAAAGTAAATAATTTCTTAAGAAGTGTTGCTGGCCGAATAAATGCAGCAATAAAAAACAATACCCCCAACCCTAAAAACACCATGCGTTGCGTAATGCACAAAGGACAAGGTTCAAGCTTATAAGTGGTTTGAATCACCAAAGCCAATGCAACAATACCAAAACAAGCGACGAAGCCCAATAAATAACCCATCTTACCAAGCAAAAATTGTTTCATTAGCCTATTCCTCAGCAAAAACTTTACGCATGTTTTATTAATGTTAAATTGTAATGGATAATAAACCCTATGACAGAATCTGACACCTTCCCACCACAAAAAATCCTTTCAGTAAGTGAACTGAATCATCTTGCACGTGAAGTGCTGGAAATGAGCTTTCCTCTATTTTGGATATCGGGCGAAGTTTCTAACTTTACACGTGCGGCGAGCGGACATTGGTATTTTTCGCTGAAGGACGCGCAAGCTCAAGTGAAATGTGTGATGCTCAAAGGGCGCAATAGCTATATTGATTTTATGCCACGAGAAGGCGATAAAATTGAAGCGCGCTGTACGGTTACACTGTATGAAGCACGCGGCGATTTTCAACTCACCGTCGAATTTGTGCAAAAAGCGGGGCTAGGCGCTTTGTATGAAGCATTCGAGAAGCTAAAACTGAAACTGCAGCATGAAGGTTTATTTGACGCGAGCTCCAAGCAGTTGATTCCAAAATATCCGCATAAAATCGGCATTATTACCTCTCCAGATGCGGCCGCTTTACGCGATGTGCTAACTACATTAAAGCGTCGTTATTCGAATATTGGCGTCATTGTTTACCCCACACCAGTGCAAGGCAAAGGGGCCGCGGAAAGCATTGCGAATGCTATTCATGTAGCGAATAAGCGGCAAGAAGTCGATACACTGATCATTTGTCGGGGGGGTGGTAGCATGGAAGATTTATGGTCTTTTAATGAGGAAATCGTCGCACGCGCGCTTTTTAATTGCAATATTCCCACCATAAGCGGAGTTGGTCACGAAACCGATTTTACTATCAGTGATTTTGTAGCAGATATTCGCGCCGCCACACCGACTGCAGCGGCTGAACTGGCTTGCCAAGAAGCAGCAAATTTAAGTGAGCGCCTTACCAGTTTAGTTAACCAGCTGAATAAGCAAATGACTTCTCATCTCAATCGACACGCGCAATTACTGGATTTTTTAGCGCATCGTTTGCTATAACCGAAGCAATGGCTGCAAGTACAGATAACCCACATCAAACAACTGCAGAATCGGCTAGACTTTGCCATACAACAACAAATGCAACAACATCTCCACACCTATTCGCGGCTCAAAACCAGCATTGAACAACTCAGCCCACAGGCAGTTTTGGCGAGAGGTTACGCGATTGTGCGGTGTAATGACAAAACCATTATCAATAGCAATCAACTACATGTAGGACAAGAAGTCTGTATCCAGTTACATGTGGGTGAAGCGCAAGCAACCATTATAAAAAAACACTAACTAGTAAAAAAACGATTGGTTTGTTTAGCTAATTATTTGATAATGTATGTCCGCACTCGATTAATTGCTTATGAATAATAATCACGCTCACAAAACTCCCCTGCAAGCCCTCGCACTCGCTGCATTAGGCGTGGTGTTCGGCGACATAGGCACCAGCCCGCTCTACACCATGAAAGAGGTTTTTTCGGTCGGCCATCACCCCGTGGCACTTAATACTGCCAATGTTTACGGCATTTTATCGCTTATTACATGGGCGCTTATATTAATCGTATCGATTAAATATGTTGCGTTTATTATGCGCGCAGATAACCAGGGTGAAGGCGGTATTATGGCCTTGCTCGCGCTGGCTAGCCGCAACGCCGCCGGCAACAAAAAGAAGCAGCGCAATATTATGTTATTGGGCATTTTGGGGGCATGCATGTTTTATGCAGATGGCATGATTACTCCCGCGATTTCTGTGTTATCTGCAATAGAAGGTTTGGAAGTGGCCGCCCCTAGCTTACATGAGGCAATCGTGCCAATTACGCTCATTGTCCTGTTTATTCTATTTTGGGCGCAAAGCAAGGGCACAGCGATTATGGGGGCTTTTTTCGGGCCGATTATGTTGTTATGGTTCAGCGTCCTAGGCATCTTGGGCGCGATTAATATCTCGCATGACACTACCATATTAAACGCATTAAACCCTGCCTACGCGATTAGCTTTTTTGTCCACCAGCCTTGGCTTGCGTTTGTTGCTCTTGGCGCAGTGGTGTTGGCGGTCACCGGCGCCGAAGCCTTGTATGCAGACATGGGGCATTTTGGTCCATTTCCGATTCGCCTTGCTTGGTTTGGCTTTGTGTTACCTGCTCTATTGCTCAATTATTTTGGTCAAGGTGCGCTAATTCTGCATGATGCCGAAGCCGTCAAGAATCCCTTTTATTTATTGGCGCCTGAGTGGGCATTGTTTCCCCTTATCATACTTGCAACACTTGCCACTGTTATTGCCTCGCAGGCGGTGATTACGGGCGCATTTTCTGTTTCACGGCAAGCGTTGCAGTTAGGCTTTTTACCACGTATGCATATCCAGCATACTTCGGAGAACACTCAAGGCCAAATTTACATGCCACGCGTCAACTGGGGTTTAATGGTAGCAGTAATGGTCCTTGTGATTAGCTTTGGTAGCTCGGGTAATTTAGCCGCTGCCTACGGTATTGCCGTTACCGGTGATATGGTCATCACCACTTTGCTCGCAGCAGTCGTGTTCCGTGAAATTTGGGGATGGGGCAAGCTTAAAGTGGGTTTATTGGTTACCTTATTTTTAATCGTAGATTTAGCATTTTTTGGTGCCAATATTTTAAAAATTCCCGATGGTGGCTGGGTGCCGTTATTGATTGGTATTGTTATTTTTACCCTCATGTTGACTTGGAAAACGGGTCGTAGCTTACTGTATCTCAGACTTAAAAACGAGGCGATGGCAATTGAGCCCTTTATTGAAGCTATTGGGGCTCATCCCCCTACACGTGTGCCAGGCACCGCCCTGTTTATGACGCCTAATCCGAACGGCGTGCCGCACTCGATGCTGCATAATCTGAAACACAATAAAGTATTACATGAAAAAGTGGTGATTCTCACCGTGCGCTTTATGGATTACCCCCATAGTAGTCCGGAAGAGCGTGTAACGGTAGAATCGCTCCTTTACGGTTTTTATCGTGTAACCATTAATTATGGCTTTAAAGATGAGCCCGATTTGCCACGTGACCTGAGGTTATGTAATGCGTTAGGATTAGACCTAGATCCGATGGATACCTCGTTTTTTATTGGCAAAGAGATACTCATGGCCAATGAAGCATCAGATATGGCCTATTGGCGGAAAAAAATATTTATCGGGCTATTTCGCAGTGCAGAAACGATTACCAATCAATTTAAATTGCCCCCTAACCGTGTTGTTGAGTTAGGCTCACAAGTAAAATTCTAAGCTAAAACTGCATCAACCATTTTTTAGTTCATGCGTTATTACGCTTTAAGTTACCTTGATAAGGTTTAGATTTAGGGATCCCAACATGAAAAAAATCATTTCTATTTTAATCGCAACTGCAACCCTACAGATAGCGGGCTGTGCCACTACCACTAAAGATAGTGTCTCTGGGGTCAATCGATCCCAGTTTTTGCTGATGCCCGCATCAACTGTGGATAAGATGTCTGCGCAAGCTTACACACAAACACTCAAAGAAGCAGATAAAAAAAGTACCCTTAATGTTGATAAAGCCATGCTGGAACGTGTAAGAGGTATTTCCAACAAACTTATCGCGCAGGTCGGTGTATTTAGGCCAGATGCAGTCAAATGGAACTGGGAAGTGAACGTAGAAAAAAATGACCAGCTTAACGCTTACTGTATGCCAGGGGGCAAAATCATGGTGTTATCTGGCTTGGTAGAAAAAATCAACGCCACCGATGATGAAC
>JBQTJZ010000039.1:0-8513 GCA_052386615.1 Methylophilaceae bacterium | reverse complement strand
GCCACGACGATTGCCAGAATTATATTTGCAATACAGTGGCGTGATATTTTTAAGCTACCCAAGAGCATCATTTGGCTCAGTTTAGTGGCTGGCTTGACCAATTTAATCTATGTGCTGGCAGTCATTGACGGCGAAGTGATGCGCGTGATGCTGCTATTTTATTTATCGCCACTGTGGACGCTGGTTTTGGCACATTTTTGGTTAAAAGAACGTACCAATCAAAAAGGCTTGTTAGTAATTGGTATCTCGCTGTTGGGGGCATATCTAATGCTACAAGATACTTCGGGGTTGCCTTTGCCTAACAATCAATCGGAATGGCTGGCGTTAAGTGCAGGTATCGGTTTTGCATTGACCAATGTCATTACGCGCAAATCTGTGCATTTAAGTATACGGGCTAAATCGTTTGCGGTTTGGTTAGGTGTTATTTTAATAGCATTGATAGTGATGCCTTTCTTCGCCAGCGATTTTCCAGCGCCCAATGTTTTTACTCCGGGCCATTGGCTCATTATGGCGCTAATTGCTTTATTGCTTATCACCGCAACACTGCTTGTGCAGTACGGGGTTACTCAAATCGCCGCCACACGGGCCTCAGTGATTTTTCTATTTGAATTGGTGGTTGCGGCAATCGCTTCGTATTATTTGGCTGGCGAAGTGATGACGGCCAAAGAATGGATTGGCGGTGCATTAATCACTGTAGCGGCTTTATTTGCCGCCACCAATAATAGTAGCGATGTAGCATCAAATAATTAATTATCAAAGCCGCCACGCGCCCCTTCTGCAGTAAAACGCATTTTGAGAGACAGGTCATTGCGTGAGTCGGCATTAGCCAATGCGTTTTCTTCATCAATTTTACCGTTGCTAAATAATCTAAACAGTGACTGGTCAAAGGTATTCATGCCAATATCGTTATTATCTGCCATGATTTCTTTCATCTCACTCAATTTTTGTTTTTGAATCAGCTCAGCAATATAAGGCGTATTAATCATCACCTCCATCGCTGCAACACGTTTTTGTACCTTACCAGGAATTAAGCGTTGCGAGATAATGCCTACCAAATTAAGTGAAACACCCAGTAGCAAGCCATGCTTGGCCTCTGGCGGAAAGAATGAAATAATGCGCTCAAGCGCTTGATTGGCATTATTGGCATGCAATGTTGCTAAGCACAAATGCCCTGTTTCAGCATAAGCCAGTGCCTGCTTCATGCCTTCCATATCGCGTACTTCGCCGATTAAAATGACGTTTGGCGCTTGGCGCATGGCATTTTTGAGCGCCATATCAAACGATTGTGTATCAATGCCGACTTCGCGCTGATCCACCACTGATTTTTTGTGGTTGTATACAAACTCAATAGGATCTTCAATGGTGACGATATGCCCGGTGCTATTCTCGTTTCGATAGTCAATCATAGATGCTAGAGTCGTCGATTTGCCAGAACCAGTTGCACCTACTACAAGTAATAACCCACGTTTGCGCATGACAAGATCGCTTAAAATCAGCGGTAAACCAAGCGCTTCGAAGCTAGGGATGTCGGTTTTGATGTGCCGAATTACCATGCCTACCTCACCACGCTGGCGAAATATATTGACGCGAAAACGTCCTATATCTTTTTTGCCAATAGCAAAATTGCACTCGAGAGTTGATTCAAATTCTTTAACTTGGGCCTCGCTCATCAGTGAATAAGCAATTTCTTTAATCATGCCTGGCGTCATTTTCTGGTCATTGATAGGCATCGTATCGCCTTCAATTCCCATATGAATGGAAGTCCCAGTGCTAAAAAACAGATCAGATCCGTTTTTATCTGTCATAAATTTAAGTACTGGGGTAATGTCAATGGCTGCCATGGCGTTTCCTATTGATTAAACTTGCGATTGATTATTTTTGTGGACTTTATCACAAGCTTAGGCAGATTTGCCACTATCTAGCAGATATGCTTTCCAAACGGCCTGATATTCGCGCTCTAAATGTAGAGCAAATTTGTTAGGCTTGAACAAATCTGTCGTTTCTTTTTGCTCACGCAGCAACTTTTTTATACGCGTTAATTCTTCAGGGCGTGTGGCAAAGTAAAGCGCCTTTTCTTCGTATTCATCGAGCGAGTGGCAAACTAATTCCGATAAGCCTAAGGTTTGTAGCAAGCTTGCTGCAACTCGCGCGGGAAATGTGCTACCCATACAAGTTAATACAGGTAAATCCATCCATAAGGCATCGCTGGCAGTTGTGTGCGCATTATAGGGCAAAGTGTCTAGAAACAGGTGGGCGTGCCTATGGCGCTCTAGATGAGCTTCGTTGGACACTCTTGGCGCAAAAATGAGTCTGTTTTTTTGGATGCCCGCTTGTTCAGCTTCGCGCTGTAAATTAGCCTTGGCCCATGGATTGCATTCTAATAACCAAAACACACTACTAGGGGTTTTTTTTAACAAACGCATCCATAGCGCGAATATTTCTGCGGTAATTTTGAAAGTTTGGTTAAAACTGCAAAAAATAAAAGCGTTTTCCGGTAAAGCATGCTCGGTTTTGGCTTTGTTTTGACTAGATGCACTCCCTAGGCGTCGATTGTTGGGTTGATAGCAAGGTAGGTAGCGTAATTTTTCGCTAAAGTCGTTTGGATTAGGAGCAACCACTTTGTCGGCTAGCAAGTAGTCGAACAAAGGTTTGTTGTCAAAAGCGCCCATACTGCCCGGATAACCTAGCCAATTAATACTGATGGGGGCGGGCTTGAGCGCCACAATAGCGCTACGGCTACTTTGTGTAAATCCTGTAAGGTCAATCAGTATATCGATACCATCAGCATGTATTTTTTTTGCGGCAGCGCTATCTGTTAAAAGACGAATATCGTTAAAACAATCAAATACTTGTTCAAGCCGCTTACGTGTGGGCGTTTTGTCATCTGTACCGTAGGAATAGGCATGAACCTCAAATTGTGTTCTATCGTGACTTTGAATGAGCTCTGTAATTAAAAAAGCGAGAGGATGCAGCCTGAAATCGGCCGATAGATAACCTAACCTTATTTTTTTGCTAGCGCTCCTATAGTTGAAGTTAAGGGCGCTTCGGCTGACAAATAAGTGTGCGTAGTGCTGCTTTACATACTGGCTGGCACAACTGTTTTGTTCAGCGGCAGTCGTGTTGGGCATTGCTAAAAAGGCAAATGGCGAAATCTTTGCCGCTGGCTCGGTGTGCACCCATGTGCGGATAGTGGCAACTTGGCGTTCCAAATCATGCCAATCGCATATGTGTTGCTTTTGATGTACCAAGTGCACCAGTGCATGGTACAGATTGGGCTTAAGTTGCAGCGCTTTTTCATAGTGGGCAATCGCTAAATCCAGCTGCCCTAACTCACGCTGCACATTGCCACAATTATTGTACACATCGGCATCTTCGGGGCTAATGTATATGGATTTCTGAAAGCTTGATAATGCTGCTTTTAACTTTCCTAGTTCGCGCTGCGCATTGCCCAAGTTGTACCAATACACCGCATTTTTGGGTTGGTGTTGTAGCGTTTCTTCAAAGCAGGCTTCTGCTAAGCCATATTGACCATCATTGTGTGCAGTGTTGCCGAGTTCTTGCAGGGCATAACATAATGCATGACGTACGGCGGGGGTTTTATCAACAGAAAGAATACGTCTGAAATAGCCTGCCGCCTCTTCGAAGCGTTGCAGTTCTACGCATAAATTACCACAAATGGCGTGCAAACCAAGTTCTTCTGGGTGATGTAAAAGTGCTTGCTGATAAAGTTGCAAGGCTAACTTTGCATCGCCTGAGGACTGTGCTTGACGTGCCTGCCCAATCAGTTGCTTAATATCGGTCATGCTGCGATTTTAATCGAAAAATCAGTACAAAGCGTTGGCTAATTGCTTTAAGCCAAACTCACGCAATAAAAAACGGCTTGGGTTGAGCTTGGACATTAATCTGGCATCTACGCTCGGTGCTTCGTTTGTTGCTAAGCTGGCAATCAGCTCGCCACATAGGGGGGCGGTAATCATGCCTTTAGAACCATGTCCTGCATTCACGTAGAGCTCTTCTAGCCATGGCAAGCCACTAGGGTTAGCGTTATAGCGAGGTGGCTTTGCTCGTAGTATTTCATCATCGAGCAACTGGCCTGCGAGTGGCATATAATCTAATGTAGCGCTACGCCAAGCCACTCGACCGTTGCTGAGAGCACCTTGTAAACTATCCCACAATACATTTGAAATGGTGCGAGCTGCGTGCAAATTTTCGTGCGTATCAGTTTCACTGAGTTGGGGACGGAGATCATTTGGCGCATAAGTCGTGCCAATCGAGTGAACTCCATCTACTGAAGGACTCACATAGTGGTCACTACAAAGTATCGTTTTAATAGATTGACTCACGGCATTTTCTGTAAAAAAATTAATTTGACCGCGCACAGGAGTAATCATAATGCTGCTGCACTGCTGAAATTGTTTGATCTCGTTAGCGTTGCAAATCACTACAATATCTGCAATAAAGGAATGATTATTGGCTGCTTTAACGCACCACTGATGCTGTATTTTTTCGAGCGTTAGCGCATCTGTTAGGTATATTTTTGTGATTAAGCCCGATTGGGTAAGCGCTTCACAGAAGATAGCTGGTTTTACCCAGCCCGCTTGCGGTAGAAATAAGCCGCCAACATTAAGTTTAATTCCGGCTTGTTCGCTAGCAGAATCTGCTGACAACAATTGAAAATAATCGCGCCAGTCGGGATGTTGTACCAGTCGCTGCTGACGCGCATGCTCGCGTGCGTTGAATGCTAACTGAATTTGTCCACATTGCTTAAAATAGCTGGCGCTATCTGCTAAATGTTTAAGTAAATTTAACGTGGTTAGAAAGCCCGCCATAGCGAGTCTGTTGGGTGCGCTAGTGATTACGCCTAGTTTGGGGTAAAGCATTGCCAGCGGATTGCCAGAAGCTTCTTGCGCTAGCTTTGCATGGCGTTCTAACAGCGTGACGCTAACCCCGCGTTGAGATAAGGCAAACGCAGTGCTACAACCTGCGATTCCACCACCAATCACGATAGCAGTTTTCATGTCGCTTTCCCAATAAACCGACCAAATAACATTTCACGCTTTTTACCAAAGCCTATTTGTTTTTTGACTTCAAAACCATGTGCCTGTAAGCTTTTGCGCACGGCGCTGGCGCTGGTAAATGTAGCGAAAGTAGTATCCTTTTGCGATAGTCGCGCCATATGCGTAAACAGGTAATCTGACCACATTTCCGCATTTTTAGCAGGCGCGAAGCCATCCAAAAACCAGATGTCTGCAGGGTGATTAAGGTGAGGCAAAATATCGGTGATATCACCAACCCATAAATCCAGCCGAACGCGCTGGTTAAACAGATAAAAAGTATTCAACCCTAGCTGCAAACCCGAGTATAGCGGCAATAATGCGGAGCTAATAGCGGCGAGAGCTGACCACAATTGCGCTGTCTGTACCATATCTTTTAATTTGAGCGGAAGCTTTTCTGTACTAATGTAATGGAGTTGAACATTGGCAGGCGCTAGGGTTAACCAATGAGAGGCGGTGCAGAAAAAGTTAAGCCCGGTGCCAAAGCCAGTTTCCATAATCACTAATGATTGGCGAGCGGCACTAAAGCGTTCTATAAGTTGATTTTGTGCGATAAAAACATATTCCGTTTCTTGCAAACCGTGGTCTGTTGAAAAGTAAACATCATTAAAATCAATGGAATAAGGCTGATTCCCCACCCACTGAATATGTGCATACTGCATACTCGGATATTTATATTAACGGTGCTCGACGGTTTTCGGGTTTAACCAGTAATAGATGCGCATCGCCTAGCGCCCTTTCGGCAAAACCGCCTTCGCAGTAGCATAGGTAAAATTCCCACATACGAATAAATTCATCTGAATAGCCAAGTTGCCTTACTTGCGCAATTTTTGCAAAGAAATTCTCACGCCAATGGCGCAGCGTGGTCGCATAATGTGGTCCGATATCCTCATAGTCAAACAATTTCAAATCGGAAGCTTTGGTCATACTATTAAGCAGGGCGGTTGCAGAAGGAATATTGGAACCAGGAAAAATATAACGTTGAATGAAATCGACACTACTTTTTGCAGATTCAAAACGCTGATCAGTGATGGTAATGGCTTGAATGAGCGCCATGCCGTTTGGCTTAAGCAAATGGGCACATTTTGCGAAATAGGTATCATAAAAGTGATGCCCCACCGCTTCTATCATCTCAATTGAAACTAACTTATCAAATTGTCCATTTAAGTCCCTGTAATCATTTAATAAAATGATTATTTTATCTTGTAATTTTTCTGCCTCAATACAGGCTTTTGCCCACGTGTATTGTTGTTTAGAGAGGGTGGTGGTGGTAACTTTGCAACCATAGTGTTTAGCGGCATAAATGGCAAAACCGCCCCAGCCAGTGCCAATTTCCACCACATGATCGTCTGGTTTTAGGTCTAGCTTTTGGCAAATGACTTCCAACTTATGCAAAGACGCTGTTGCTAGATTCGTTTGCTTACTGGCAAAAATAGCGGAAGAATACATCATGCTAGGATCTAGCCATAATGCAAAAAAATCATTGCCTAAATCATAATGTGCGGCAATATTTTTACGGCTACCGTCTTGTGTATTCCGATTTAGCCAATGCAATACTTTTAGTAAAGGCTTAGAAAGCCATTGATAACCACCTTCAAGGGTATCCATCATGGCTTGATTTTTCGCCATAAGGCGAATGACATCTGTGAGATGGTCGGCTTTCCAGTATCCTAGCATATAAGCTTCACCGGCGCCGATGCTACCGCCGAAGGCAATTTCCCCATAAAAATGCACATCATGCACATCAATGGTCACGGCCAATTCATCCGAATTGCCGAATGAATGCTTAACCCCGTTCTCATTTAAAATAAGCTGGCCATATTTAAGGGTTTTCAGCTTGGTCAAAACTAATTGGCGTGCATATCGTTGCAACCAACCACTACGTTTTTTTATTCTAAGTGCTGAAGTAAGCGTCTCTTGTGAACTCATGTTAAGGATGCGCGTAAAAAGGGTTTTGTTTTAGCCATAAAAATAGAGCATTCCAATAGATGGCAAACACTACTTTAAGTGTCATGAAGGGATAAGCAAATAAAGTCAGGCTGAGCTTACATCGGCTGATTTCCTGTCTTTGCAGGGCCAGCGTCGCGTTAAAAACCTGTTTTTCAGCGTGCAGGTTTTTCATGTGTACAAATAACTGGTTGGGCTCAATTTTAAAGGCCCAGTCGTACTGAATATCCATCGGCATAAATGGAGAAACATGAAAGTTTTTCTCAAGTTTAAAAATATGGATTTCCCCGTTTTTTGTTTTTTTTACTATTCTTTCTTTATTAAAATCATGCACATAAACGTAATTTTCACCCCATGGTGTATTCGTGATGTGTGTCACAATCGCTTGTATAGTTACGCCATCCGCCTCAAAAAAATAGTAAAAACTCACCGGGTTAAAGCAGTGCCCAAAGTAACGCATATTGGTGAGTAGTCTAATGGCACCTCGTGGCGCACTGCCTGTAGCCTGCATTAATAAAGTGCCAATTTCATTTTTTAATGGTTTAGAGGTATCACCAAAATAATCAGCGCGTTTAAAGTAGGCAATATTGGATTTGCAGTATGACCACAAAAATGTGTTTTCAAAAAGTGTTGGCAGTTCGTCCAAATCCAGATACATCATGAATACGCGGTAACGAAAACCGTGCGGTTTTGGCGAGTAACGTTGATGCGTCACATAGCCTTTATAAATACCGCTTGCGAGTGGATTAGCGGAGCTACCCACGTGCCAAAAACGCTTCAAAATGGCTTAAAGCGCTAAGCGCGCTTGCAAGCCCATCTTCATGAAACCCATTGTGCCAATAGGCTCCTGCATAGCCAGTACGGTTTTGGCCACTAATTTCCGCATGACGCGCTTGTGCTGCCACGCCTGCCAGCGTGAAAACAGGGTGCGAATAATTCAGCCGCTTAATTACTTTAGCTGGATTAATTAAATCAACATGGTTAAGGGTAACTAAAATCGGCTCAGGCGAACGAAAATTCTGCAAGATATTCATATGGTAGGTTACTGCCACTTTGTTGGTTTCTTTTTTAGGCAAATGATAGTTCCATGCAGCCCAAGCCAGTTTACGTTTGGGCAAGACACCCACATCATGATGCAAATATACCAGGTTTTCCTGATAGGGGATTGCACCTAAAATCTCTTGTTCTTTTTGACTGGCATCACTTAATAGAGCAAGCGCCTGATTGCTATGGCAAGCAAAAAATACGTAATCGAAGCTTTGCTCATCCCCATTGAGAGGTTTAACTCTGACGCTGTTTTTTAGGCGGCGCACGCTTGCAATAGGCATATTAAGTTTAATTTTATACTTGAAAGGTTCGGTAAGCGCTTCAACATAGCGCGCCGACCCCCCGCTAATGGTACGCCACTGAGGACGTTGATTGACCGAAAGCATACCATGATGATGAAAAAAACGGACAAAGAACCTTGCTGGAAAATTGAGCATTTGCTTGGCATCAGTTGACCAAATTGCG
>JBQTJZ010000038.1:0-10443 GCA_052386615.1 Methylophilaceae bacterium | reverse complement strand
GCTGGTGGCGGCCTACCGCGCACGTCAAATTTCAAATGGCTCTGAACCACTGGTAAGTATGCATGGCTTGCGCGATAAGCCACCGGTTATCGCTTTGCGTGAAATTGCAGCGGGTAAAGTAGGCGTTGAGCTGTTAAAGCGCAATCACCCATAACTAAATAGCATGTCTAGAACCGCGATTAAATCATCAGCGGAAACTCACCGATCAGAGCTTTATCAAACTGCTGAGCCACTATTGTTGCCAGCAGATAGTGAAAATTCTCAGCTTACCATTTTACTTAAAGAATATTTAACGCAAGCAGATATTGGACTAGTGTGGGAAGCCTATCGTTATAGTGATGCTGCGCATAAGAACCAAACTCGCCAATCTGGCGAACCCTATATCACCCACCCGGTTGCGGTAACTTGTATTTTAGCCAGATTGCATTTAGATGTGCCGACGTTATTAGCCGCTTTGCTGCATGATGTGGTAGAAGACACCGGGGTTGCCAGTGTTGAAATTAGTGAAAAATTTGGCAAGCAGGTAGCCGATTTGGTCGATGGGCTAACCAAATTAGATAAAATTGAATTGCAAACTGCAGCGCAAGCACAAGCGGAAAATTTTCGCAAAATGCTATTAGCCATGAGTCAAGATGTGCGTGTGATTTTAGTCAAGTTGGCGGATCGTTTACATAACATGCAAACGCTAGACGCGATGAAGCCGGAAAAGAAAAAGCGTATTTCGCATGAAACTTTAGATATTTACGCGCCGATTGCTAACCGTCTTGGACTCAACCCAATCTATCAAGAGCTTGAGGATTTAAGTTTTAAGTATCTTTATCCCAACCGTTACAAAGTGATTGCAAAAGCGATTAAAACCGCTCGTGGCAATCGCAAAGAAGTGATTAGCAAAATTCTAGAATCGATTAAAGCGCAATTGATCGAAGCCAAAATCGAAGCCACTGTAGAGGGTAGAGAAAAGCATCTTTACAGCATTTACCGGAAGATGAGCGGGAAAACAGTTAAATTATCGCAAGTTAACGACATTTACGGTTTTCGCGTATTGGTAAAAGATACCGCCACCTGCTATTTGGCTTTAGGTAGTTTGCACGCTTTGTATAAACCAATACCAGGCAAATTTAAAGATTACATAGCAATTTCTAAGGCGAATGGCTACCAATCATTGCATACTACCTTGTTTGGTCCTTTTGGTACGCCGATTGAGGTGCAGATTCGGAGTACAGAAATGCATAATATTGCAGAAGCTGGTGTTGCGGCACACTGGTTGTATAAAACGACGGATGCACATTTGACCAAGTTGCAGCAGCAAACTCATCAATGGCTACAACGTTTGGTAGAAATTCAAACTGAGAGTGACGATAGCTACGAGTTTTTAGAACATTTTAAAGTCGATTTATTTCCAGATGAAGTTTACGTTTTTACGCCCAAGGGTAATATTCTAGCCCTGCCAAAAGGAGCTACTGCAGTTGATTTTGCCTATGCGGTGCATACCGACGTGGGCAATTGTTGTGTAGCAGTTAAAATTAATCATGAACTCGCACCCTTGCGTACGGAAATGCAAAATGGCGATCACGTGGAAATTATTACCTCAGCGCTTGCAAAACCAAATCCTGCTTGGTTGAATTATGTGGTGAGTGGC
Source organism: Methylophilaceae bacterium (assembly GCA_052386615.1). Lineage (GTDB taxonomy): Bacteria > Pseudomonadota > Gammaproteobacteria > Burkholderiales > Methylophilaceae > JBQTJZ01. The sequence goes on along the minus strand of JBQTJZ010000038.1, from coordinate 8,804 downwards.
AAAGCACGCTCCCATATTCGGCATTATTTGAAATCGATGCGCGTGACTGAATCGGCGCATATGGGTGAACGCATATTAAACATTGCGCTGAGAGCTTTGCATGTTGATCCGACAGATGTGAGTGATAAGCAGTGGACAAAAGTCATGCGTGATTATGGAGCAAAAGACAAATCGGAAATTCTAGCGGATATTGGGTTAGGCAAGCGGGTGAGTTTGATGGTAGCGCATCAGCTATTGGCCAGTACGCAAGAAGCTAATCTGGATGAAAAATCTAAAACTGGTAAGCCATTAGATACCATCACGATTCAAGGATCTGAGGGAATGGCAGTACAGTTTGCACAATGTTGTCGCCCTATTCCGGGCGATCCCATTTTAGGGTTTATCAATAAAGACAAAGGGTTAGTGATTCATACTCACGATTGTCCAGCGATTCGTAAATTTAAATTGGATCCTGATAAATGGTTGGACGTAGATTGGGACACAGATAATAAACGCTTATTTAAGGTGAATATGCGCGTTGTTGTCGCTAATGAAAGGGGTATGCTGGCAAAATTGGCTGCGGGTATTGCAGAGGCTGAATCGAATATTGATAGCGTAAGTGTAGAAGAGCCTGATGGCAGCCAGTATTCGAATGTAAGCTTTACCGTGCAAGTGCATAACCGCGTGCATTTAGCGGATTTGATTCGTAATTTGCGTAAAATTCCCAATGTGGTGCGTATCAACCGCGTTAAGGGTACTTATAGCGAAGAAAAAATTCAGTAATATAACTTGATAAGAATTGAACCAGGAAAAAGATGATTGCAAAACAGATTATTCAAACTAATTTTGCCCCAGCCGCGATTGGTACTTACTCGCAAGCGGTGAAGGTGGGAGATACCGTTTATCTATCGGGTCAAATTGGCCTGGACCCAGCCAGTATGCAAATGGTGGAAGGGATTGAAGCGCAAGTGCACCGTGTGTTTAGCAACCTAAAAGCGGTCACAGAAGCTGCGGGAGGCTCGATGAAGAATGTGGTAAAGCTGAATATTTTTCTTACGGATTTATCGCATTTTGCATTAGTGAACACTATTATGGCGGAATATTTTATGCAACCTTATCCTGCTCGCGCTGCTGTCGGCGTGGCTTCGCTACCTAGGGGTGCGCTAGTCGAAGCCGACGGCATCATGGTGCTATAGATCCCATTGTGCCATCATTTTTTGTTCACGCCCGCTCTGGCTTAACCTCATGAATTTCTAGCAATCGCTACAATTGTCACAACTGTCTGAAATCAAAGCGTTTTCAAAACCGCTCATTACTAGTCTTGCTAAGCTTGGCTTGCATAACACCCAAGATTTGTTGTTGCATTTACCCCTACGCTATATCGACGAGACGCGTATCACCGCTATTCGCGATTTACGTAGCGGCGATTCGGCACAAGTGCAAGGCGAAATTGTGCATGCTGAAGTTAGCTACAAGCCACGTAAGAGCTTAATTGCTAGGTTAGAGGATAAGAGTGGGCAGTTGACGATACGTTTTTTGCACTTTTATCCCAACCAGATCAATGCACTTAAAATAGGCAAACAATTGCGTATTTATGGCGAAGTACGGCAAGGGTTTTTTGGCTATGAGATGGTACATCCGCAGTGTAAAGCTGCCAAAGAAGCCGCACCTGTGAGCGAGCAACTCACTCCCGTGTATCCGACAACGGCTGGGCTTACGCAAGCAAATTTGCGCAAAGCCATCGAAATCGCGCTAAAAATTGGTGATTTAACCGAAACGCTACCAATTCAAGTTTACCAGAGTTTAGATTTGCCAAGTTTTGCGCATAGCATTCAAAATCTGCATTATCCGTTGCCTGAGGTCAGCTTAAGCACATTGGAAAATCGTGCCGCGCCAGAATGGCGACGACTGGCATTTGATGAATTGTTGGCACAACAACTATCGCTACGCAAACACTATGCCCGTAGAGCATGTATTAATGCACCTCCTATGGCTGTTTCGCTGACATTGGTAAAACAGCTTTTACAACATTTGCCATTCGCACTTACTAAATCACAACAAAAAGTCGCTCATGAAATTGGCTATGATTTAGCACAGCCGCATCCTATGCAACGCTTACTGCAGGGCGATGTAGGTAGTGGAAAAACTATCGTGGCATGTATGGCGGCGTTGCAGGCTATTGAATCTGGCTGGCAAGTGGCGTTGATGGCGCCCACTGAAATTTTGGCAGAGCAACATTATCAAAAATTTACCATTTGGCTGACACCACTCAATCTTAATATTGCTTGGCTCACAGGTAGCCAAAGTAGAAAAGATCGAGAGGCGGCATTAAAAGATATCGCCAGTGGTCGTGCACAACTTGCTATTGGTACACATGCTTTGTTCCAAGATTCGGTGCAATTTGCCAAACTAGGCTTGGCAATCATTGACGAGCAACATCGCTTTGGGGTACAGCAGCGGCTGGCTTTGCGTAAAAAAGGCGAGCCGGAGCCACACCAGCTCATGATGTCTGCCACGCCTATTCCCCGCACACTCTCCATGAGTTATTACGCCGATTTAGATGTATCGGTGATTGATGAATTGCCGCCGGGACGCACGCCGATTGTGACTAAGCTGGTTTCGGATGAGCGCCGAGACGAAATTTTGCAACGTGTGCACGAAGCTTGTGTGGCTGGAATTCAGGCCTATTGGGTATGTCCGTTGATTGAAGAATCGGAAGCGCTACAATTGCAAACAGCGACAGAAACTTTTGAAAATTTACAGGCAAATTTTTCAGATTTACGCATTGGGCTGTTGCATGGCCGCATGAAACCTGCCGAGAAGCAGGCGGTCATGCTTGCTTTTACTTTGGGCGAAATTCAGTTGTTGGTGGCCACTACTGTGATTGAAGTGGGTGTAGATGTACCCAATGCCAGCTTGATGGTGATTGAACATGCAGAACGTATGGGGTTGAGCCAGTTGCATCAGTTGCGAGGCCGCGTGGGACGTGGGGCGGCAAAAAGTACCTGTATTTTGCTTTATCAAAGCAAGCTATCCGATTATCAATTAAGTGAAATGGCACGTGCAAGGTTAAAAGTGATTTACGAAAATAATGATGGTTTTGCTATTGCCCAAGCTGATCTTAACTTACGTGGTCCAGGAGAATTTTTAGGGACACGGCAAAGCGGCGTACCGATGTTGAAAATTGCCGATTTGGCGCGCGATGCAGATTTATTGCAAACGGCTAAAGATAGTGCCGATAAGCTATTAAAAGAAAATTCCCAAGCGGTAGAGCAACATTTACAGCGTTGGTTGAGTCATGGCGCTGAACTGGTCAAAGTCTAAATTTGCTGAAGTTTAATCATTGAAGATTTCTAAAAATATTCACTACCGAAATAATTGGCTAAAAAAGTCTATGCTAAGTCATGCCTATCAACCATGGCTAATCGATAACGGCTCTCTTACCGCTCTTTTACAGCAACGCTACGTCAATTTCTCGGTAAGGCCTGTTACTTTAGAATATGCAAAGCCTTTGCTGGATGAGGCGGTGCTACTCAAACATTCATGTGCTCAGCGTGCGCGCATTCGCGAAGTATTACTGATGGGCAATCAGCAGCCCGTGGTGTTTGCACACAGCGTGTTGCCAAGCAGAAGTCTGCGTGGCGAATGGCATCGACTGGGCAAGCTGGGTAACAAACCGCTTGGCGCGACGTTATTCGCTAATCCAAAAGTAAAGCGTACACCACTTGCTTTCAAAAAACTGTCAAGGCATCACCCGCTTTATCGGCGTGCAATAGTGCATGTAGCGCAACCCACTGCATTTTTATGGGCTCGGCGTTCTGTTTTTAATCTAAATTGCGCTAATATTCTAGTCACCGAGGTATTCTTACCACCAATTTTATAATCGGACGGTTTAATGTAATGTACATGGAGCAAGCGAGTAAAAAACTAGATGCCTATGAACGTTTAATGCGTTTGGATAAGCCAATTGGTATTTTGTTGTTGTTATGGCCAACTCTATGGGCGTTGTTATTGGCTGGTCGTGGTCAGCCGCATTGGAGCATTGTGCTGATTTTTATCACGGGCACGGTGCTGATGCGTAGTGCAGGCTGTGTCATGAATGATATTGCAGATCGACGCTTTGACGGTTTAGTCGCGCGCACCAAACATCGACCGCTAGCCACGGGCGAAGTTAGCCTGAAAGAAGCTTATTATTTAGCCACCGGCTTAAGCCTAATAGCATTTTTTTTGGTATGTTTTTTAAACCAAACCACTATTTTGTTATCAGTTGCTGCTTTGTTTCTAGCGGCTACCTACCCATACACAAAACGTTTTTTGGCGATTCCACAAGCCTATCTGGGCATAGCATTTGGCTTTGGTATCCTCATGGCTTTTAGTGCAGTGAATGATTACATTCCTCCACTGGCCTGGGGGTTATTGATAGCCAATATTTTTTGGGCAATGGCTTACGATACCGAGTATGCGATGGTGGATAGAGATGATGACATCAAAATCGGCATCAAATCATCTGCGCTTTTTTTTGGAAAATACGATGTACTGGCTGTCATGTTGTGTTATACCGCGATGCTTGGCATTTTGGCTTACATGGGTATTTTAATGGGCTTTGGGGTATATTACTTTGCTGGATTAGTCGCCGCTTGTGCTTTGATATTGTGGCAGTATCAAATGATAAAAAAACGCGTTAAAGCAGATTGTTTTAGCGCGTTTTTGCAAAATAACTGGATAGGCTGCGCAATTTTTTTAGGGTTGGCTGCGCAATATTATTTTCGATAGCAGCTACGTTATTTCCATTCAACCAGCTTAAACTCAAAATCCGTTTCATTTTTTTCAGATTTAGCCAAGATCTCAGTTTTTTCTTTTTCAAGCTGTTGTTTCAGTGCCAGTTCTTTTAGCTTACCAGCTTTTTTGGCGGCCAAAAGGGCATCTTTCTGTTGTTTTAACACTGTTTTTTTCTCATCTAGCTGAATCACTTCAGCACTACTAAGATTTAACTCCGCAAGAGATTTTAATAAAACCAGTTCATCCATCAAACTTTTTTCGAAACCAACTCGCGGCTCCAAACGATTGTTGTATATCAAATCATCTAAATAAATAATGGCAGCGGGCGTACCCCAAGTTTGTGTTAACCCTAAAGACAAATGCGGGAAAGACTCTAGGCTATCGTTAGAATTTTTTTTACTATTACCTTCTAAAAAATCTGCGGTTTTAATATTGAAGTGTTCTTTACACTCAAGTGCTGTTTGCTCGTATTTAGCTTGCATGTTTTCTTTGGCCAGTAAATCCAGTAAAAACAGCCAAATGGTAACGGATTGTTTAGGGTGGTCTAACAAGTGATTTTGTAACAGTTCTATGGCTAAGGCAGTGCGGCCATGCGATAAAAATACGTCTGCATGATCCAAAATAGTTAAATCCTGATTATTATCCTCAACCATAAAGCTCTCTTCAATGGGTTGAGCATCATCAAAGCGGTGTGCCATAGATGCCAATTTTTCATCAGAGCTGTCAGCTGGTTGACGTACATGCGTATCAAAAAAATCAATTTCATCGTCAAAAGTTGAATCTTCAATTACACTATTAGACTGGTCTGAAGTCGCCCAACTCGCTTCAGAAAATTCGTTGAAGGCTTGTTTGCGACGACGCAACCAGTTGATAGATAAATAGCCACCAGCAAGTACTAGTAATCCTCCCAAGGCATAGCCTACCCCATTAAAGTTATCTATGAATGATAAATTTTGATCAAGTTGCTGTGTTTTTTGTTTGTTATCAGCCTCTAGTTGTAAATTGCGTTGTTGCAGGCTGGAAATTTGTTTTTGAAGATGTGCCATGCGGTTGTTCATCACGGTCACTTCATCTTGTAGTTCGATTTCTTCAATTGGCGCTTTGGCACTGGCATCTGGCGTAAATGTAAGTTGTCTATCCAAGCGTAAATTTACATTACCTAGAGGTAAGCGTGCGGGGATACCGCCAGAAATAGTGAGAAGCGGCTTACGCTCATTCGCGTTATTCTCAAGGCTAGCCGGCGGGCTAACTGCGCTACCACCAGGTACATGTAATATGATATTGGCGTTATTATTAGATATTAACTGATTGTTTTTATTATATTTTTTGCTGCTGCGCGATTTTTTTACCGGAGCTTCATTTTGAGTATCAGCCAATTGATGATGTGCCGTATCTGGCTTCTTGCCCGCCACTGGTTTGATGTCCTCTAGTGTAGTTTCAACGGCTTCATTGAGTTCTATACTCGCATGCTCGTCACTATCTGCAATAAAAGCAGGATCTATCAGCAATACGTAATCACGATTAATATTGCCGCCACAGGTTGCGCTTACAGCCAAGTTAGCTATTGGCTCATCTATTATTTCAGCGCTTATCACTGATAATGTGGCCTCATTCCCTACAATATTACTTAGCGTAAAGATTGCATCGGTAATCTGGTTGGGGTTGTCCGCGTTACCCAACTTAAAACATCCACCCTCTTTTAATTCGTTAGGTGTTAACTCATCTGCGCCAAATACCTTAATCTTGGCCTTAAGTGGTTGACCAAGATGTGATTTAATCTCGATATCGCCTAAGCCTAACGATAGTGCTTGTTGCTGGAAACCAAGCGCTAAAAGCCCAAGAGCGAGAGATACGGCCCGTTTAAGTTTATAATTATTTTGCATGGTGATTTCTACTTTCATTAAACATTTTTTAGTATTCGTGTTTAACATGAATAAATTATTAAGAGTTAAATACTGTTTTTAGTTAGCCCAAAGACAGTTAAGCAATTCGCATGCCAAGTCGACTTAACGCAGACTGCGTTGATGGAGTGAGGTACATTTAATAAATCCAACAATACAACAATATTTGTTTGACAGAGATACACGCAAAAGCATATAATCCGCCCTCTTGATTTTTAATTAGCGATAGATTGCTAGTAACTATGGGTAGTAATAACATGAAAACTTTCTCTGCAAAAACGCATGAAGTAAAACGTGATTGGTTCGTGATTGATGCAACCGACCTTGTTTTGGGTCGTTTGGCCAGTGCGTGCGCGCACCGCTTGCGTGGTAAACATAAAGCTATTTACACGCCACACGTGGATACAGGTGACTATATTGTGGTGATTAATGCCGACAAAATTAAAGTGACGGGCGCAAAAGCAACGGATAAAGAATATCATACCCACTCTGGTTATCCAGGCGGTATCTCAACAACAACCTTCTCTAAAATGCAAGATCGTTTTCCTGGTCGTGCGTTGGAAAAAGCAGTAAAAGGCATGTTGCCAAAAGGTCCGTTGGGTTATGCAATGGCCAAAAAGATGAAGGTTTATGCAGGCGATAAGCACGAACATGCCGCGCAACAACCGCAAGCATTGACTATATTAAGGTAAAAAATGATTGGTAAATACAATTATGGTACAGGTCGCCGCAAAAGTTCAGTGGCGCGCGTTTTTTTGAAATCTGGCAAAGGCAATATCATTGTGAATGATAAACCTGCTGATGAATATTTCTCACGGGTGACGTCACGTATGATTTTGCGTCAACCACTTGAACTCACCAATAACACCGCGAGTTTTGATATTAGGGTGAATGTTATCGGTGGTGGTGAGTCTGGCCAAGCTGGTGCAGTACGTCATGGTATTACCCGTGCTTTGATTGACTACGACGCAGCATTGAAAAGTGCGTTGTCAAATGCAGGTTTCGTAACGCGTGATGCACGCGAAGTTGAGCGTAAAAAAGTAGGTTTACGTAAAGCGCGCCGTCGTAAACAATTCTCTAAACGCTAATTGGGCGTCTAGGTTCTTAAAAAGGTCGCTGTTGCGACCTTTTTTATTTTTAACCTTAATCTTTGTTATCATTAAGTTTATGGCAAATCAAAAATTAAAAATAGGGATTGTTGGCGGCACTGGTTACACGGGTGTTGAGTTGTTACGCTTATTAGCGATACATCCAAATGCAGATATCGTTGCGGTTACTTCGCGCGGAGAAGCTGGTATGCCAGTAGCTGATATGTTTCCTAGCTTACGTGGCTATGTCGATGTAGTATTTTCGGACCCAGCCAAAGTAGATTTAGGGTTGTGCGACGCTGTATTTTTTGCAACACCGAATGGCATTGCCATGACCCAGACGCGTGCTTTACTGGATAAAGGGGTTAAAGTCATAGATCTAGCAGCAGATTTCCGGATTAAAGACATTGCGACTTGGGAAAAATGGTATGGTATGACTCACGCTTGCCCAGATTTAGTGGCAGAAGCGGTATATGGTTTGCCAGAAATCAATCGTGAGCAGATTAAAATAGCGCGCTTGATAGCGAATCCTGGGTGCTACCCAACAGCGGTGCAACTAGGATTTTTGCCTTTGTTAGAAGCGGGGGTAGTGGATGTGAAATCTCTCATTGCTGATGCTAAATCTGGGGTGAGTGGTGCCGGACGCAAGGCAGAGGTGCATACTTTGTTTGCTGAGGCGGCTGACAATTTTAAAGCATATGCCGTGGCTGGACATCGGCATTTACCAGAAATTAGCCAAGGGTTGACCAATATGGCGAGAAACAGAGTTGGCTTTACTTTTGTGCCACATTTAACACCGTTAATCCGTGGCATTCATGCGACTTTGTACGCTAAGGCAACGAAGCAGATAGATTTGCAGTCATTATTCGAAACGCGCTATGCCAACGAACGTTTTGTAGATGTGCTCGCCAAAGGAGCGCACCCCGAAACGCGTTCTGTACGAGGTTCTAACCAGTGTCGCATTGCGGTACATCAACCACAGGGAGGTGATACGATTGTGGTACTTTCTGTGATTGATAATTTGGTGAAAGGCGCTGCAGGACAAGCGGTGCAAAAC